>NZ_JACOOD010000010.1:0-119472 GCF_014287405.1 Bacteroides sp. NSJ-48
TTGTGGAAAAAGAACGGTTTGGTTGGGAATGTAAGGACGAAAATGTAACTTTGCCATAACGAAAAACTTTATGCCTAAAGATACGAAAACTTTGGGTAATAACAAAGCCCGGGCTTGAGAAAGTCTGGGCTTTGCGCATAAAAAAAGGCTGTGTCAGCATTTTGACACAACCTCACAAACCACAAATACAAATACAACTAAACAAAGTTTTTCCTTAGATAATTCCCTGACCCATCATGGCGTGAGCTACCTTCATGAAGCCGGCGATATTAGCACCCTTCACGTAGTTGATGTAGCCGTCGGGTTCTGTTCCGTATTTCACGCACTGAGCATGGATACCGTGCATAATGGCATGAAGTTTCTCGTCTACCTCAGCCGCACTCCAACTGAGATGCATTGCATTCTGTGACATTTCCAATCCGCTGGTAGCCACACCGCCTGCATTCACAGCCTTACCCGGTGCATACATAATCTTGTTTTCAATAAAGAGGTCGATAGCTTCGGGGGTACATCCCATATTGGAGATTTCACCCACACAAGTCACCTTATTATCAATCAGATGCTGTGCATCTTCCCCATTCAACTCATTCTGCGTTGCACAAGGCAAAGCAATATCGGCTTTCACCTCCCACGGACGTTTGCCAGGAACGAAAGTAGAGCCGGGGAATTCATCGGCATACGGAGCTACGATATCATTGCCCGATGCACGGAGTTCCAACATATAATCTATCTTCTTGCCACTAATGCCGTTCGGGTCATAGATATAACCGTCGGGACCGGAAATCGTAATAACCTTAGCACCCAACTGGGTAGCCTTGGTAGCTGCACCCCAAGCCACATTTCCGAAACCGGAGATAGCAACCGTCTTACCCTTGATATCTATACCTTTGGTTTCCAGCATTTGGTTTACAAAATACAATCCACCGAAACCGGTTGCTTCGGGACGTATCAATGAACCGCCGAATTCCAGACCTTTACCTGTGAAAGTTCCTGTAAATTCGCGTGTCAGTTTCTTATACATACCGAACATATAGCCCACTTCACGACCACCTACACCAATATCACCGGCGGGTACGTCCATATCCGGACCGAGGTGACGCCACAATTCCAACATGAAAGCCTGACAGAAACGCATCACTTCCGCATCGCTCTTACCGCGCGGAGAGAAATCGGAACCGCCTTTACCGCCACCCATAGGCAGAGTGGTCAAAGCATTCTTGAAAGTCTGTTCAAACCCCAAGAACTTCAAGATAGAGAGGTTTACTGAAGCGTGGAAACGAATACCGCCTTTGTACGGACCGATAGCATTATTGAACTGTACGCGATAACCGAGATTAGTCCGCACCTCGCCTTTATCATCCACCCACGTAACACGGAAAGTAAAAATACGATCGGGTTCAACCAACCGTTCTATGATTTTTGCCTTCTCGAACTCAGGATGCTGATTGTAGATATCTTCGATAGAAAGAAGTACTTCCTTTACGGCTTGAAGATATTCAGACTCGCCGGGATGCTTTGCCTCCAAAGAGGACATGATACGTTCGATATTCATAATATTACGTTTTAAAGGTTATTACCTTGTTAACTATTTATTGCCTGAACAAAATGTCAACAAACAACACTGCAAATATAGGAAAACTTTTCAAAACACCTAAACACTGCAGTAATATTTTGATTAAATAATGATAAAACGTCAAATCACATAGAATATAAAAGAACAACAAACAAAAAAGCAGGGGACAACTGTATAAACTGCTTGCAAAGGTAATTCTTTATCCTTCATTCCTCATTCTTCATTTAAATTGCTACTTTTGTCCTCCGAACTAATAAACCATGAGAAAACATGCTCAGTAAGTTTAAATTAAACCAGCTCTATTTCAAAGATACGCAGTTTGCCAACCTCATGACGCGACGTATCTTCAATGTGCTTTTAATCGCCAATCCTTATGATGCTTTCATGCTGGAAGACGACGGCCGTATCGACGAAAAAATCTTTAATGAATATACTTCACTCTCCCTGCGCTATCCGCCGCGCTTTACACAGGTATCTACTTGCGAGGAAGCATTGTCCCAACTATCGTCCATGCCATACGACCTTATTATATGTATGCCGGGAACGGGAGATAATGAGGGATTTGACGTAGCGCGAACCATCAAGGGACAATACGAACACATCCCTATGGTAATTCTGACCCCGTTCAGCCACGGCATCACCAAACGCATTGCCAACGAGGATCTCAGTTCGTTCGATTATATCTTCTGCTGGCTGGGGAACACCGACTTGCTGGTTTCCATCATCAAGCTGATAGAGGACAAGATGAATCTGGAACACGACGTCAGTGAAGTGGGCGTACAGATTATTCTTCTGGTAGAAGACGGTATCCGTTTCTACTCCTCTATCCTGCCCAATCTTTATAAATTCGTATTGAAACAGAGCCAGGAGTTTTCCACTGAAGCATTGAATGCCCACCAACGTACGCTACGTATGAGAGGGCGCCCTAAAATCGTCCTTGCACGTACCTACAACGAAGCAATCGGCATATACGAAAAATACAAGAACAACATACTGGGAGTTATCACCGACGTCCGCTTCCCTCGCGTTGAACGCGGTGAGAAAGACGCACTCGCTGGTATCAAGCTGTGTGCCGCCATACGGAAAGAAGACCCGTTTGTTCCATTGATTATACAATCGTCCGAATCGGAGAACGTGTCGTACGCAGCCAAATACGATGCGGCTTTTATCGATAAGAATTCAAAGAAAATGGACGTAGACCTGCGCCGTATCGTATCGGACAATTTCGGTTTCGGCGACTTTATCTTCCGCAACCCCGACACACTGGAAGAGATTGCCCGCGTCAAGAATCTGAAAGAACTTCAGAATATCCTCTTTGCCGTACCGGCAGAATCGTTCCTCTATCATATCAGCCGCAACCATGTGAGCCGCTGGCTCTATTCACGCGCCATGTTTCCCATTGGCGAGTTCTTGAAACCTATTACGTGGAACAGTCTTCAGGATGTGGATGCCCACCGCAAAATCATCTTTGAAGCAATTGTAAAGTACCGCAAGATGAAAAACCAGGGTGTGGTAGCTGTTTTCAAACGCGACCGTTTCGACCGTTACTCGAACTTTGCCCGTATCGGCGACGGTTCACTGGGCGGCAAAGGCCGTGGTCTGGCATTCATTGACAACATGGTGAAACATCATCCGGAATTCGACGAATTTGAAAATGCCCGCGTTGCCATACCCAAAACGGTAGTACTATGTACGGATGTGTTCGATGAGTTCATGGACACCAACAATCTGTATCAGATAGCCCTGTCCGATGACGATGACGATGTGATTCTCCGCTACTTTCTGAAAGCCAAACTGCCCGACCGTCTGGTTGAGGACTTTTTCACTTTCTTCGATGTGGTAAAATCACCTATTGCCATCCGCTCTTCCTCACTATTGGAAGACTCCCATTACCAACCTTTCGCCGGTATATACAATACTTATATGATTCCTTATCTGGACGATAAGTATGAAATGCTCCGTATGCTCAGCGATGCAATCAAGGGAGTTTACGCTTCTGTATATTTCCGCGATTCAAAGGCTTATATGCAAGCCACAAGCAATGTCATCGACCAGGAGAAAATGGCCGTAATCCTGCAGGAAGTGGTCGGCAACCAGTATGGCGACCGTTATTACCCGTCCATGTCGGGCGTGGCGCGTTCGCTCAACTATTATCCTATCGGAGACGAAAAAGCTGAAGAGGGTATTGTCAATCTGGCACTCGGGCTGGGCAAATACATCGTGGACGGCGGTATGACTCTCCGGTTCTCTCCCTATCACCCCAACCAGGTTCTGCAAACCAGCGAAATGGAGATTGCGCTCAAAGAAACCCAAACACGTTTTTATGCACTCGACCTGCGTAACGCCGGACATGACTTCTCCATTGACGATGGTTTCAACCTATTGAAATTACACGTAAAAGAGGCCGAGAAAGACGGTGCTCTCAAATATATAGCTTCCACCTACGACCCTTACGACCAGATAATCCGTGACGGTTTATATCCGGGCGGGCGCAAGGTTATCACCTTCGCCAATATCTTGCAGCATGATGTATTTCCTCTGCCCCGCATTTTGCAATTGGCATTAAAATACGGACAGCAGGAAATGCGCCGTCCTGTAGAAATCGAATTTGCAGCTACCATGAACCGTGAAAAGGACAAGACCGGAACGTTCTATCTGTTGCAAATACGCCCGATTGTCGACAGCAAGGAAATGCTTGACGAGGACCTCACAGCCATCCCCGATGAAAAACTGCTGCTCCGTTCCAATAATTCGTTAGGGCATGGCATAATGAATGAATTACAGGATGTAATTTATGTAAAGACCGACAACTACAGCGCTTCCCACAATCAGGAAATAGCCTGGGAGATAGAAAAATTGAACCAGCAATTTTTGGACGAGGGCAAGAACTATGTACTGATAGGACCGGGACGTTGGGGCAGCAGTGATACCTGGCTCGGTATTCCCGTTAAATGGCCCCACATCAGTGCAGCGCGTATCATTGTAGAAGCAGGACTGACGAACTATCGTGTCGATCCTAGTCAGGGAACACACTTTTTTCAGAACCTGACTTCATTCGGAGTAGGCTATTTCACAATCAATGCTTTCATGAATGACGGCGTGTATAATCAAGACTTTCTGAATGCACAACCTGCTGTATATGAGTCCAAATACCTGCGTCACGTGCACTTTGAACATCCTATAACCGCCAAAATGGACGGAAAGAAGAAACAGGGAGTAGTATTGCTACCCTCACGATAAGATTTTATGTCTAAAACAAGATTAAAACCAGATTAATCAACTATTCTTTTTTTGAGAAAAATGGGACAAATGATGTCCCATTTTTCATTTATAACCGCAAAATAAGGCGATAAGCGCTAATTATCTCATCTAAAAAACATATTTTTGTACCCGACTTCAAGAATTAGCAGGTAAAAAGATAACCAAACACTGTTGTTAATGGGTAAAAAATATATAACTTTTCTAACCCTGTTTACAGTAATATGTATTACATTGACCGGATGTGAGCGGGAGAATGAACAAACTGCAAACCAGGGCAGACTTAATCTGAGATTAGCAGTTGATACAAATGTAGAAAACATGGTAACACGTGCTATCGCTGATGAAGAGACATTACCCGACATCAACGACTTCTCAATTACCGTTCTTCAAAATAATAATGTACAACTTAGCTGGAACAAGTATGCCGACTTTACAGACGGAACGGAAATTGCAGCCGGCAACTATACACTAAAGGCCACTTATGGAAACATAGAAACCCAAGGTTTTGGAGCCCCGTACTACGAAGGAGTAAAAGAGTTCTCCATAAAAAAGAACGAAAGTACAAGCATATCGGTCATATGCTATCTTGCCAATGTAAAAGTTACGACAGAATACACGGAACTTTTCAAAAAATATTTTACAGACTACACCGTAAACATACGCCCTGCCGGCAGTACGGACATTTCATTCGGCAAGAATGAAACAAGGGCTGCATACGTAAAGCCTGGCAAGATAAGCATTTACCTATCAGGAAGCAAACAACAAGGAAACAAAGTCACATTTGAAGCCGCTACCATAGAGAATGCAAAGGCACGCCAGCATTACCGTCTGAAATTTGATGTACAAGCAGGGGGTACGGAATTGGATGTATCATTCACGGACGAAACGGAAAGAGTGCCGATAACCATAGATATTTCGGACGATGCCTTGAACACACAGCCACCGTTCTTTACGCCAACGGGATTTGAATCGGGAGTTGCCCGGGAGTTAACGGAATGGACAGAACCCGAATCCCCTTTATCAGCCTTGCTGACGGCGCGTGGCGGAATATCCAAATGTGTCTTGACAACCCGCTCTCCTTCTCTGTTGAGCAAGGGATGGCCCGCCGAGATTGATCTGGTAAATCCGGAACCAGGCATGCTTACCACATTACAAGATCTGGGACTGGAGTTAAAAGGATTAAGTACCAATGTCGATAAAATGGCAATGTTGGACTTCACAAAAGTACTGGTCAATATATCTCATTCGGAAACAGACGAAGAAAATACATTTACCTTGACCGCAACAGACAAATTGAGTAAAGTAAACAAAGAGCCATTGGTACTCAAAATCAAATCTCTGCCTAATGGTTTTGACGTAGCCAAGCCTATGAATGCCGAACGTGGAAGCACTACCATACTGCTGACCGTCATTTTGAAAGGGGACATATCCAAAGTCAGCTATCAATATCAGGCATACGGCTATTGGCAACCTTTATTTCCTACGACCATAGAGAGTGACAAAGATACGCACCAAGTAACCATCACGTTCAAAGACGGGTTGCAGGAACCACAACAGATAAAAGTAATTGCGGGAGATAAAGAAAAGACCGTGACAGTAGGAATCGGTGAATCATCCTGTTCCCTGACTGCTCCCGAAGGGGATGTATGGGCTAAAAAAACCACTCTCTATTTGGTTGGAGACACGGAGGGAACAACCGAATATCTGAAGACGGTTAAGGATGTTACCGTAAAATGCAGAAAAGCGTCAGGAGACTGGTTTTCTCCATCACAAGAAAAAATAAAAAATGCGGTTGAGGTTAGCGGATTAGAGCCTGGCACCGATTACATATTTAAAGCCGTAATAGGTGGAACCAATACAATTACCGTCAAGAATGAAGTATCCGTAAAAACCGAGGAAGCACTACAGATACCCAATTCCGGTTTTGAAGACTGGCATACAGATTCCGATACACGGTGGTCTGCAGGGACTTTTGGAAATTTCACCCACTATTTTTATTACCCTTATACTAAAGGTGCTACTGATATATGGTGGGATACAAACAACAAATATTCCCAAGCATGGGTTGTGGCACCGGTACAGACAACAACCTGTCCGGCCGTTATTTATGTAAAAGACGCAAAAAGCGGTGCTAAAGCAGCAGAGATTCACACAGCCGGTTCCGGCGGAGGATATTCGAGTACCCCTGTCACGATGTACCCCGAGGGAGCAAAAGCAGGACGCTTATTCATAGGGACCTATAATTGGAGTGACAAGAAAGAAACCGTAACAACAGGACATTCTTTCGCTTCCCGACCCTACGGAATGAAATTCTGGTATAAATACACTCCCTATCAGACAGACAACTTTAAAGTTGACATTGAGATACGCAGCGGAAATAAAGTCATAGCAGGCGGCTCGTACATATCAGAAGCCGCAAGTTCTGCAGACAGCGAATATCAGGAAGCATATATCAACCTCGACTACCAAGAAAATATGGAAAAAGCAACTGACATATATGTCAATATCCTATCAACAACCAAAACCTCTTTCGGCAGTGACGATTTACAGAAAGCCGGAACAATTGATTTGACAGATTGTGCAACAGGCTGGACCACCCATTTAGGCAGCCGCCTCAAAATAGACGATTTAGAACTTATATACGAATAACAAAATATGAAGAAATCAACCACTCTGTTTACTCTGGCACTCTTTGCCATCCTGGCATTCTCTTCATGCGAACGCGAGCAATGGGGAAACGCCCAAAAAGGCTCTGACGACATAGACAATCGTGCCGAAGGTCAAATAGGACTGTCTGCATTAAAAGTCTCCGTAGACGAGAAAACAACTTCCACCGTTACCCGTACAGGAATCAATACCGACAATTTCATCATCCGCATTTACGATATGGATAAAGAAGGAAAAATGGTGCAAGAGTGGAAATACAGCGAGATGCCCGAAATATTCACGCTAAAGGTAAGCCATTACAGTATCACAGCCATGTCTCATGAAGTACAACCGGCAGAATTCGAAAAGCCCTATTACTTCTCCAAACTGGATTTTGAAATTACCGAAAATACGGTAACGGATCTTAAAGAACTGGTTTGTACTTTGAATAATATAAAAGTGAGAATAGCCTATGACGACGAGCTTCAAAAGCTGTTGGATGAAGACTCCAAAGTCAAGGTTTCCATCGGCGAAGGACGTTTGGAGTATGCAAAGGACGAAACACGTGCAGGATATTTCAAATCCATCGGTGAAACCAACATTCTGATTGCCGACCTCAACGCTACTGTTCAAGGAGAGAAAGTTACGATGTCCAAAGCCTTCATCGACGTCCTTCCCGGTGAAGAACGTATCATTAAATATTCGATGAAGCAAAACAGTGGTGGTGACGGCGACAATGGAGAGATTGGAAAGGTCGACATCCAGATAGATGCAACATGTGAGGTTGTAGAGAAAGACATAACCATAGCCCCGGGAGAAGAAGAACCGTTACCCGAACCCGAACCGAATCCCGAACCGGATCCCGAAACCAAACCGGCAATCACCGGCAAAGGTTTCGATATTACCCAAAGCATAACCATACCACCCGGTGTCTCAACGGACAATCCCTATCCCGTAATTGTAAAAATAGCGGTACCGGAAGGTATCCGGAATTTAGAAATAGGAATTACTTCCAGCAGTAGTGATTTTGCAGGTGCCATTTCCGACTTGGGACTCACCGACTTTGACCTGGCAAATCCGGGAGCGTTAATCGGAATACTTCAGAACTTAGGTCTACCCTATGGGGATAAAGTTGTCGGTAAAACCGATATTGACTTTGATATCAGTGGGTTTACAGGATTATTAATGGGCTTTCCCGGAACCCACAGATTCAATCTAAAGGTTACGGATGACAAAGGAAACACGGCATCCGCAATATTAGCCCTTATCGTAAATTAAGCAAAGCACAATGCCAAAGAAATACTTCAAATATTATCTGACAGCCATAACAGCGATTTTATTTATCGCCTGTTCGGAAAAGGACACCTTGAACGGAGAGGGAATGCTTCATTTGAAAGTAGATGTAACCGACCAGGTGAAAGTTACAACCCGTTCTATGACCGATGAATTGCAGGATTCTTTACAACGCCACTGTACAATCGGCATCCTTAATGAAAAGGGAACCGTCCGCCGATACAAAGGAGTAAACGAACTTCCGGAAGCGCTTTACCTCTCTGCCGGCAGCTACACAGCCCTCGTTACGGCAGGCGACTCAGTACCCGCTTCTTTCGAAACTGTATACTATAAAGAAGAACGCCCCTTCCACATTAACAGCGGCGAAGTTACCAACCTGGAGCTGACTTGCGGCATCGCCAATACGGTAGTTGCCGTAAAATATGATGAAGCATTAAGCTCCGTATTTCAAACCTATAAGGTTACGGTATCCACTGCAGACGGCACTTTAGATTATCTTCCCGAAACCAAAGACTCCATCGGCTACTACATGCTGCCGGCGGACAACACTAAGCTGCAATGGCATCTGGAAGCAACCATGCCCAACGGAAAAAGCTATACAAAAGAAGGAAACATTCCGGATGCGCAATCCGCCTATCGCTACGACTTGTCCTTCAACTTCATACCGACAGACTATGCAGACGGTGGCGGTACGGTAAAAGTCAGTATCAACGCCAATCCGATAAGAGAAATAACCGATGAAGTACAGATTTATCAACGACCTATCTTCCGCGGCGAAAACTTCGATATAACCTCTTCCGCATTCTATGAAGTAGGCATGGGAACGGAATTATCGTATACCGTAACAAGTACATCCGTACTCAATGAACTGTCCATGTACTGCGAACAATTCGCACAATGCGGACTTCCCGTCCGGATGAACCTCATGAGACTGACGGAAATGGAAAGGGGGCGTTTGGAAGCTTCCGGTCTGTCATACAAATCCAAATACAATACCGGTAGCGATGTCGGTACGATGCGTGTAACGTTTTCAGACGGTTTAATGAAACATATCACTGCAAAAGAAGGGACTTATAACATAATATTACATGCTACCGATGTCCGCAACCGCACCAATGAGGGGGTATTATCCATATCTGCTTCCGATGCAGTGGTGCTGACTAAAGAGGTTGCAGAAGGTGACATATGGACATCGAAAGCAGTCTTGCGGGGCGGTCTGATGAAAGAAACATCCGATCCCTTGATATTCCGTTACCGGATAACCGGCTCATCCGACTGGAAGGAAGTGGAAGCTGTGTTGAACGGTAAAGAAATGACAGCTGCCATTACCGGTCTGAAAGTGGCTACCACCTATGAATATGTAGCAGTTGCCGGAGAAAAGGCATCTTCCGTGATTTGCAGATTCACTACGGAGAAAGCCACCCAACTCCCCAATGCCGGGTTTGAAAACTGGCATGGTTCCAAGCCGACCTATGTATACGAATCCGGCGGAACGATGTTTTGGGATACCGGCAACCATGGTTCACAAAAGGCCGGAACGGATATAACCACCGCAGACGGTTCTGTGAAGCATGGCGGTAGCTACTCAGCCAAACTGGAGTCCAAATATGCCAGCATGTTAGGTATCGGGCAGTTTGCGGCCGGCAATGTATTTTCCGGCAAATACCTGGCTACCAATATGGATGGTGTCGTAGGTAATGGTGTACTGGGTTGGGGACGTCCGTTCGAATCCCGTCCTACAGCATTGCGCGGATATGTCCGCTACCAATCCAATACTGTGAATTACGACAACAGTTGCGAATTTATCGACAAGGGCGATCCGGATATAGGAAGCATCTTTATCGTATTGGGCAACTGGCCCGGCGAAACATATGGCGGAGAAACATGGCCTGTAATAGTCAGAACCAACTATAAGACTCCGGGCAGCGCACAACTGTTCGATGTCAACAGTGAGTATATCATAGGTTATGGTGAAAAGGACTTCACATCTTCAACAGAAGGAGAAGGAATGATTGAATTCAACATTCCGGTAGAGTACCGTTATACCAACCGGAAGCCGACAGCTATCATCATCGTAGCCTCATCCAGCAAGTACGGCGATTATTTCAGTGGCGGAACAGGAAGTACGATGTGGCTCGACGACTTCGAATTAGTTTATGAATAAAAACATCTGTGAAGTGAGACAAAAAGCAATCATCATAACATTAGCCCTGGCAGCTATCGCAGGAGGTAAAGTCCAAGCGCAAGAATTCAAACGCCAAATCGAACAAAGCACATTTGTTCCCAAAGGCCAGTGGATAGCAGGCAGTTCGATATCTTACTCCGAACATACCGAGGATAACTACCAGTTCCTGATTATCGACGGATTCAAATCCGACGGCTATACATTCAAAGTCAGCCCCCTGGTATGCTATGCGTTTAAAGACAATATAGCGGCCGGAGGCCGGTTCGCCTACAGCCGTTCATTGATAAAGATAGATGGCCTAACGCTGAATATCGATGATGACAACCAGTTTGACATCAACGACCTGTATCAGTTGAGACACACATATTCAGGTATGCTGATACTGCGCAACTACATCAGTTTGGGCAAAAGCAAGCGGTTTGCACTCTTTAACGAAACCCAGCTGGAATGGTCGGGCAGCCAATCCAGAGTAATAAACGGAAAGGACGAGTCGGTCACCGGAACTTTCGCCACAACCACCGGCATGAGCATCGGAGCAGCACCGGGCATTGTGGCATTCATCAACAACTATACTGCCGTAGAAGTCAGTATCGGTGTGCTTGGATTGAACTTCAGCAAAACCAAACAGACAACCAACCAGGTGTATCAAGGCGAACATTCGTCAAGTAGCGCCAATTTCAAGATAAACCTGTTTTCCATAGGTCTGGGACTGGCCTTTTATTTATAATCAAGGATGAAGAAGTTACTTATATATATGGTGTGCATCATGGTGGGTATGGGAACAGTCCGGGCACAAGAAACGCAGGAAGCGTTATCCCAAACGCACGACTCGTTACGGATACGGACAGTTTATGTACACGACACGATATACATTGAACGGCCGGCTGTTGAAGCGGCTCAACCGGACAGTTCGGAAATTATCTATACCAAACCGGTCGGACGCTTCGACCGGGGAATTATCAATTACCGTTTTATACCCAAAAAGAAATGGGTAGGCGGACTTACGTTCTCCTATATCAATTATGACGGCGAGGACAGCCGGATGCTGTTCTCATTGATAAAAGACTTTGATTGCAACTTCCGTACAATATCCGTCAGACCATTTGTAGGTTATGCATTCAAGGACAATGTCATAGTCGGACTCAAAGCCGGGTACAACCACACCGTAGCCGACCTGGGCAACATATCGCTAAACATTGACGACGATTTGAGTTTCGACCTCAAAGACATACGCTACTCGGAAGACTCGTATAGCATCGCGCTGTTCCACCGTTCGTATGTGGGACTGGACAGAGGCAAGCGCTTCGGATTCTTCAATGAGAGTTCGCTTTCCTACAACAATGGCAGCAGCACTTTCACCCGTGGCAAGGACGAAGCATTGAAACGCACGGAAACCACCATACACGAGATACATCTGGGATTGAATCCCGGTGTTGCCGTATTCATCATGGAGAATGTATGCGCCGAGATGTCATTCGGCGTTGTCGGCTTCAAGTACAGAATAGAAAAACAGAAGAACAATGAAGGTGAAACAGGCAAACGCACTGCCAGCGGCGCCGACTTCAAAATAAACTTGTTCAACATAAATATAGGAATTACACTTTGCCTGTAAGATACATGAAGAAAATAAAAACATATGCAACCGGACTGTTCCTGATATTGGCAGGGCTGCTGAGCTCCTGCATAGAGAACAATGTACCCTATCCTATTATAAAGCTCGACATTACCGCGCTCGAAGTAGAGGGGGAAACCACAGGAGCGGTTATCAGTACGGAGAACCGTACAGTGACAGTGACCCTTGCCGATACCGTAAATATGAAGAAAGTATATATCAGGAAAGTGGAAATGACGGAAGGTGCAAGAAGCATCTTACGCCCGGACACGACTTTCGACCTGACCAATCCTCAAACGGTTATCCTGTCCCTCTATCAGGATTACCCGTGGAAAATCATAGCCAAACAGCCG
Organism: Bacteroides sp. NSJ-48; assembly: GCF_014287405.1. Classification (NCBI taxonomy): domain Bacteria; kingdom Pseudomonadati; phylum Bacteroidota; class Bacteroidia; order Bacteroidales; family Bacteroidaceae; genus Bacteroides; species Bacteroides sp. NSJ-48. The sequence goes on from NZ_JACOOD010000010.1 coordinate 12,924, forward strand.
ATTGACCGCCGTTTTGTTGTAGAAGGCCAAATCGGTGAGGCTGTTTTCTATGTAAACGAAAAAGAGAGAAGAGCCATTGCCTATGTAAGCAAAGAGCAGGATTTGTCCAAGATTAAAATCAAAGAACTAAAGTTAGGACCTACCGGCTCCACCATACACGGATACGACGGCAACTCCACGGTAATGAACTTTACAGGCGGACAACCGCAAATCGTAATCGTCACTTACCGGGATATACTGGAAGACTGGACACTCAATGTGTTCGAAACAGATGCTGTCAAGATAACATCGGCAGACGGTTGGGTCAATGTAGCCTGGCTATATGGAGAAGGGCTTGAAAGCGAAGACAACGGCTTCGAAATACGTGAGGCAACCTCTGAAGAGTGGCAGAAAGTGGATGCTTCCTATATGATAACGACCGGTGGCAGTTTCTCGGCCCGTATTCCTCACCTGAAAGCATCGACCGCCTATGTCTGTCGTGCATATTCGGGAACTTCCATAAGTACGGAAAAGACCTTCACCACTACAGCGGCAATAGAATTGCCCAATGCTTCTTTCGATTATTGGAGCATGGATGGCAAAGTGGCAAATCCCTGGGAAGAAAATAGTACGCCATTTTGGGATACCGGCAATATAGGCGTTACCACAGCCAGTCAGAGCAATTCCACCCCCACCGATGACACCGCTACCGGAAGCGGCAAAGCAGCCAGGCTGGAATCGAAGAACGTAATCGTGAAATTTGCCGCCGGCAACCTGTTTACGGGAAAATTCATCAAGGTGGACGGTACAAACGGTATTTTGAACTTCGGCCAGCCATTTACAGGCCGCCCGACAAAATTGAAAGGATACTACAAATATACCACCGCACCTATTACAGACTTGCCAGCCGAAGGCAGTCAGGACTATACGCGTTTCCAAAATTACAAGGGAAAGCCCGATACATGTGCCATATACATCGCTTTGGGCGATTGGACGGAACCGATAGAGATACGCACCCGCCCTACCAACAGAAAGCTGTTTGACAAAAACGACGAACATATCATCGCCTATGCCGAAATGTACAGCGGAACAACGGTAACGGAATACAAAAAGTTTGAATTGAATCTGGACTACCGTGCTACTAACCGTGTACCGACCTACATTGTCATCGTATGCTCGGCAAGTAAATATGGCGACTACTTCGTAGGGGGCAGAGGAAGCACACTTTACGTAGATGAGTTTAGTTTGGATTATGACTATTGAAAAGAATAAGAAGATATGAGAAACGCAATGCGATACATATTCATACTCTGCCTGTTTCTTGGGTTTGCAAGCTGCCAGGAAGACGTTTTGCAACCCTCGTACAAAGGCAAAGGACGGCTCGTGCTGAAAGATGTGGATATTTCGGCAGAAGCCTCAGCAGAGACAGTCACCCGTGCCACAAGCACTTTTACCGCACCGACAGCATCTGAACTGACATACAAAGTAACCGATACGCAAACCGGAGAAGTGGTGTACAACCAAACAGGAGAGTTCACGTCTTTAGTATTGGATGAAGGCTTTTACAGGTTAGAAGCATCTTATGGAACGGAAAACATGGGAACCGCCCCTTATTTATATGCCGCAACAGAGGAATTCCGTATTACAACAGCCACGGAAACAGCAAAGAGCCTTTCCGTAAAGCTATCCTGCGCAATCGTCCATCCTGCAATAGCCGATAATTTGCTTGAGCACTACGACACCTACAAAATCGAGATTTCCGATGGGACAAGCATACGAGAAATCCCTAATAATGCTGACTTTTTTGTACCGGCAGGCAAGGATTATACATTAACATTATCCGGTACGAATACTTTAAATGAAGCAAAATCGAACTCTTGGGAACTAAAAGACGTGCTTGTCGCTAATCGCTATACACTGAATTGCAATCCCGATTTGCCTTCTTTTACACTACCGGAGCAAATGGAAGGAGATGTATGGAGTACATTTATATATATTACTCCTATGACGGCAGCGAATATGAGCTCCAAACCGGAAATGACGGAAAAAGTATTGGCCAATATCGTGTACGAAGCTTCAGCGGACGGAATTAACTGGATACAAGCTATAAATGATAATGGAAAGACTGTTATAAAGGGGCTCGTTGCCAACAACCAATATACCATCCGTTCCCGCTTTGGAAGCATCATCTGTACTAATTCACAGCAAGTAACAATGGAAAGTGCAGAACAATTGGAGAATGGCAATTTTGAATCAGTCTGGAATAAAAAAGAGATAAATGGAGGTAACGGCAGTTGGAGCCGTCCATTATATTGTTATTACCTTCCAGGTTGGAACACGAGAAATGAAAGAACGACCAAAGGTGGGGAAAGTGCCACAGGCTGGGGAACAGGAGTCGGTTATGGAGTCTGGTGGCGCTGGTGTTCCGGTACTGTTCCAACAGCAGACAGCAGTAAAGACGCAAATGCTGTAGAAATTTCAACATTGGCATTCTACAACAAAAAAGTCAGTGGCATTTGGAGCAGAGATGAAGTATATACTTATACCCGGGATAACGGAACAGCATATGCAGGTTACCTTTTCACAGGCACATTCAATAAAAACACCGATACATACACATTAGGCATACAGCATGAAAGCCGTCCTACAAGCATATCGTTCGACTACAAATATTCCCCTGTCATCAATGACAAGTGCCTGGCTTATGCCAAAGTATATAATGCGGATAAAAAAGAAATTGCAAGTACCATTGAATTCAACTCATCCGAACAAGAGGAGTATACCGCACAGACTCTCAAATTTGAATATAATAAAGAGCATATGCAAAGCAAGGCCAAATATATTACTGTCTTTTTTCAATCCGGTTACGATACCACTATCTCCAATATGCATAGAGAAAACGGTGATTACGGTAGTTCTCCCTTTGGAGAAGACCGTGTCGTGGGCAGTGTTCTCAAAATAGACAATGTTGTCTTAAACTATGATTACGAATAATTAAACCCCAATTATAACAATGAAGAAACTTTTAGCTTTAGCAGGAATTGCGCTGATTGCGGCAGCCTGCACCAATAATGATGAACCGGTACAAGAATGCGGCCAGATTAATCTCACTCTGGAAAACTCCACTGCTCCTGAAATCGAAGTAAGCACCCGCACGGTAACAGACCTTACGGAAACGGATGCGAAGGACTACAACATACAAGTCCTCCAAAACGGCAATGTAAAATTAGAGTCAACCAACTTTCTGACCTTTAAGAATACCACCTTCATCTTCCCCATAGGAAGCGGCTACACAGTTACGGCTGAAAGCTGCACGGAAGAGGTTGGACAATCCGCTAATGACGGAGTGGGACAAATACGTTACTTCGGAACAAGCGCCCCTTTTGAAGTCAAGACCAATGAGATAAGCAACGTCAAAGTAACCTGCACTATGGCCAATGCCAAAGTAAGTATTGCCTATGACGAAGTCTTTGCACAGGTCTTCAATGGTTATACCGTTGAGGTTTCTACAGAAGCGGAACCTTCACGGATCATCACTTTCGACAGTAACGGCAAATGCAACAGTACATACGATGCAGCGTTTTTTAACATCGACAGTAAAAATCCTAATCTGAAATGCACCGTTTCCGGTACATATAAAGGCAATGTACGTACAGCAACGCAAACCATTCAGCTTGAAGCGGCAAAATGGTATAAACTGAATATAAAAACCAGCGCCAGCGGTAGAATTGACATGGGAATTTCGGTTGACGACACCGTAGAAGAAAAGCCTCAAGATGTAGAAGTAAATCCCTACTTATAAAACGCGGGATATATCCATTTTGCGTTTTCAGCAACACCATCATCTGTTTGAAATATCAGAGTGATGACGTAAAAGACATCCTCCAACTATTCCACCCTGACAGCATAATGTGTTCTTAGGGTGGCACAGTTGTGCCGTCCAATAGGCACAGTTGTGCCACAGGCATGGCACAAATATAAATACGCTTATAACTTTCTCAGCGTCAAGACTACCACCTCACTTGGTGCAAACAACCGCAGATTCTTACTGGAAGTTCCGATACCATTTGTTATGATGACAGGTTGCTTCTCGGAATTGGTCTTTATCCCTTTCAGAAAACGTTGCCCGTAACGAGAAGGAACTACAGGAGCATACAGCCCAAACAGCGTTACCTGTCCGCCATGCGTATGTCCTGCAAGCACAAGATCGGCATTGGTTATGGGAACATCTTCGGCATAATCGGGAGTATGCGTCAGCAATATGACGAAGTCATCGGGAGAGAGGGAAAGCGTAGGCGACTGCCCGTTCCGTTCAAGATTGAAAGGATTGCGCACCCCGGCTATCACAATCCGCTCACCATTCCGTTTCAAAGTATCCGCTTTATGCTCCAGCAAACGGATACCCTGACGCTCCATTTCCTTTAGAATATCATCGTAACAAGCCTCATAATCATTGTTTCCAAGAACGGCATAAGTGCCCAAAGGCGCTTTCACAGCTCCCAATGCCGCAATCACAGCCGGAACATACTCGCAGCCCTCATGCAGGTCGCCACCTATCAGCAAGGCATCGACCTGCAAATCATTCAACAGTCGGGTGATGTCCTTCAGCCCTTTCTCTTTCAGCAAACTACGGTAGTGCAAATCCGAAACAAAAGCCAGCCGGCAACCGTCGAATGCGGCAGGAACATCACGGTGTGCAAACTCATACTGCCTGACGCGCTTCACATTCTTATATCCGGATGCCGGAAATCCGGATATCCGGACAGAATACTCACCGGGAAGAGGAGAGGTAAAATTACGCGCAGACCGGCATGATGAAAAGAACAGCAATACCGGAAAAGAAAAAAACAGCAGTCTCCCGAACCCTCTATAAAACAGCGCTTGAGCCATAGATTTATCTTTATTGTTTGGTACAACGAATAATTTTACCCGAATAGCAGTGCAAAGATAACAAATCCTTTAACTATCTTTGTAGTATAACTTTCTAAAAGTACGACATGAAAGCAATAGCTACCAACTCGTTCCACGCATGGATACTTGCCGCCCGTCCCAAGACACTGACGGGAGCCGTTATTCCCGTATTGACAGGTTCCGCCCTGGCATTTGCCGATGAAACATTCAACATCATACCGGCGCTGCTATGTGCGCTGTTTGCCTGCGGCATGCAGATTGCCGCCAATTTCATCAACGACCTTTACGATTACCTGAAAGGTAGTGACCGTGCAGACCGCCTCGGCCCCGAACGCGCCTGCGCACAAGGCTGGATTACTCCCACAGCCATGAAACGAGGGATAGCAGGCATGCTCATATTCTCCTGCCTCATAGGTTGCACACTCTTGCAGCAGTGCTGGGGACAATTGCCTCACGGCGGTTGGGAACTGATACTGCTGGGGTTGCTCTGCGTAATATTCGCTTTCCTATACACCACCCTACTCTCCTACAAAGGCTGGGGTGACTTGCTCGTACTGGTTTTCTTCGGCTTTATCCCCGTAGGCGGAACTTATTACGTACAAGCCCACGTCATTACGGCCGACGTATGGGTAGCCTCGTTCATCTGTGGCCTGGTAATAGACACCTTGCTGGTCGTAAACAACTACCGCGACCGGGAACAGGACGCCCTCAGCGGCAAACGTACGCTGATTGTCCGTTTCGGCGAACCTTTCGGCCGTTACCTGTATCTGGGATTAGGTGTGGCAGCTGCCTTGCTCAGCCTATGGTTTGTTTATACCGGCAAAATAGAGCCGCTTGCCTTTATCTGGGCTCCCTGCGTCTACCTCTGTCTGCATGTACTGACCTGGCGCAGAATGGTAGCCATACGAAGCGGTAAAAAACTAAACAGCATATTAGGTGAAACTTCACGTAATATGCTGTTCTTCGGCTTGTTGCTAAGCCTTGCCTTTATTCTGTAACGGTTATTTCTTTCCGTACATTCTTTCGTAGTACTTCTGATAATCGCCGCTGGTAACTTCTTCCACCCAGTCCTGATTATTCAGATACCATTCGATGGTCTTAACGATACCCACTTCAAATTTTGTTTCGGGATACCAGCCTAAGGCATCCGTTATCTTGGTGGGGTCGATGGCATAACGCTGGTCATGACCGAGGCGGTCCTTCACGAACGTTATCAAATCCTCGTTTATCCAACTGATGTCAATCTGTCCGCCGGCATCTTTCACTTGCTTTTTCAGGACTGCACGGTATTTCGGTTCCTCTTCCATGAGACGGCGGATAGTAGCGATAGTCAGTTTTACAATTTCCAGATTGGTCTTTTCGTTATGGCCGCCTACGTTATAAACCTCACCTTCCACGCCTTTGCGCACCACAAGGTCGATGGCCTTGCAGTGGTCTTCCACGTACAGCCAGTCGCGTACATTGCTGCCGTCACCGTACACCGGCAGGTTCTTGCCTTCAAGGATATTCTTTATAATCAGCGGAATCAGTTTTTCCGGGAAGTGATACGGGCCGTAGTTATTGGAACAGCGGGTAATGGTGACAGGCATTTTGTAGGTATCGTGATAGGCCATCACCACCATATCGGCACTAGTCTTAGAGGCGCTGTACGGGCTATGCGGACACAGCGGGGTCTTCTCCGTGAAAAAGCCTTCCGCTCCCAGCGAACCGTAAACCTCGTCCGTAGATACCTGATGATAGCGCACTCCGTTACGCCAGGTAGGATAGCCTGACTCGTCCTTACCCGTCACCCATGCACGACGGGCGGCATCCAGCAGATTCTGAGTACCCAGAATGTTGGTCATAAGGAACAGTTGCGGGTTCTCGATACTGCGGTCTACATGGCTTTCGGCTGCGAAGTTCACCACATAATCGAATTTATATTTGGCAAACAGTTCATCGGCAAGGATACGGTCGCAGATGTCGCCTTTCACGAAGAAGCAACGTTCATCATCAATGTCCTTGGCAATAGTACCTAAATTGCCCGCATAGGTCAGGGCATCCAATATTACAACTTTTATATCGTCGTGCTTTGCCAGAATATACTTTATATAATTAGCTCCGATAAAACCGGCAGCACCGGTTACAAGATAAGTCTTCATAAATTAAAAATTGAGAATTAAAAATTAAGAAATAGAGAAGTCACATGTTTCTTGTCAGCGGTACGAGTCTGCAAGTTCCATCAGATATTTGCCGTACTCGGTTTTTCCGAGCTGTTCGCCGAGACGATGGAGCTGGTCTACATCTATCCAGCCTTTGCGCCATGCTATCTCCTCGATACAGCTCACACGGAACCCCTGACGGTTCTGTATGGTGGCAACGAAATTGCTTGCTTCGAGCAGGCTGTCGCAATTACCCGTATCCAACCAGGCGAATCCACGTCCGAAGAGTTCCACTTTCAGCGTTCCTTCTTCCAGATAAAGACGGTTGAGGTCGGTTATTTCATATTCACCGCGGGCAGAAGGCTTCAAGGCGGCGGCCTTTTCCGTCACAGTAGAATCGTAGAAGTACAAACCGGGAACCGCATAATTGCTCTTGGGCTGTGCCGGTTTCTCTTCCAGAGAGATGGCCTTGCCGTCGGCATCGAACTCTACCACGCCGTATGCACGCGGGTCTTTTACATAATAGCCGAAGATACATGCACCCTTCTCGATAGAAGCGGCACGCTTCAACATGGCGGAAAAGCCCTGACCATAGAACATATTATCGCCCAAGATAAGGCATCCCGGCTCACCGTTCAGAAATTCCGCTCCAAGCACGAAAGCCTGTGCCAGTCCGTTGGGCTTTTCCTGTATCTTATAAGAAAAAGACATACCAAGCTCCTCGCCTGTTCCTAACAAATCGCGAAACATGGGTAAGTCGCGTGGAGTGGAGATAATCAGCACTTCACGTATTCCCGCCAGCATCAATGTGGAAAGGGGATAGTAAATCATGGGTTTGTCGTAGACCGGCATAATCTGCTTGGAGATAGCCTTTGACAATGGATAGAGACGAGTGGCGCTGCCACCTGCAAGAATAATTCCTTTCATATTTCAGTTCTTTATTGGATTGACTTCAAATGTAGAATAAAATAAGAAGGAGGACAATGCCCCACGGCTCTCGTTGCTATTCAGGGCACAAAGTTCTGAAAAAGTTCTGACATGACAAAATAATAAAGTCAAAATCAGCCTGCAAGCTCTATGACTTCAAGGTCTTTGAACACGCCGTTGTCCACAACGAAACGCACCATGGTACGCACTTTATGAAAGCCGTAAATGCCCGCTGCGCCAGGGTTTATATGAAGCATGCTCAGTGTCTTGTCGAACTTCACCTTCAATATATGCGAATGACCGCTGATGAACAGTTTGGGCGGATGCACCAGAATGCTTCCCTGTATGGACGGATCGTATTTGCCGGGATAGCCGCCGATATGTTTCATCATCACCTCGGCGCCATCTACCGTAAAACGGAGCACCTGCGGATAGAGCCGGCGCAGATCCTGCCCGTCTATGTTGCCGTACACCGCACGGAACGGACGGAAAGCCGCCAGCTTCTGTGCCACTTCCAATGTACCGATGTCACCTGCATGCCATATTTCATCGCACGGCTCGAAGTACTGCAAATACTTCTCATCCCAATACCCGTGCGTATCCGACAGTAAACCAACTTTTGTCATTTTTCATTTGTTTATGTGTGCAAAGGTAGCTATATTTGGAAAATAAACCTAATCTTATTTATGGAGAGCAGATATTTCAAGCGCGACATCAGTTGGCTGTCATTCAACTACCGGGTATTGCTGGAAGCGGAAGACGATACACTGCCGCTGTACGAGCGCATCAACTTTATATCCATATACTCGTCCAACCTGGAAGAGTTCTACAAAATACGTGTGGCCGACCATAAGGCCATTGCCACCGGCGCCGCACACAGCGATGAAGAGAGTGTGCAGTCCGCCATGCAACTGGTGTCCGAAATCAACGAAGAGGTGAACCGCCAACTGGAAGAGCGTATCCGCATCTACGAACAGAAAATACTGCCCGCCCTACGGCAACAGCACATCATCTTCTACCAGAGCCGCAACGTAGAGCCTTTTCATAAAGAATTCCTGCGGAGCTTCTTCCGGGAAGAAATCTTTCCGTATCTCTCTCCCGTACCCGTCAGCAAGGACAAGGTAATATCGTTCCTGCGCGACAACCGCCTGTACCTTGCCATACGACTGTATCCGAAAGGAGACAAGGGCACAGAGGGACAAGCAAACAAAGGAAGAACTCCCCAATACTTCGTGATGAAGCTGCCCTACAGCAAAGTGCCCCGCTTCATCGAGCTGCCCAAGCACGGGAAGAACTACTACCTGATGTTCATCGAGGACATCATCAAAGCCAATATCGACACGATATTCCCCGGCTACGATGTGGACAGCAGCTACTGCATCAAGATTTCGCGGGATGCGGACATACTGATAGACGAGTCCGCCAACACATCCGAAATTATAGAGCAGGTGAAAAGCAAAGTGAAAAAACGCAAGATAGGAGCCGTCTGCCGTTTTGTATACGACCGCGCCATGCCCGACGATTTTCTGGACTTCCTTGTAGATGCCTTCCGCATCAACCGCCAGGAACTGGTTCCGGGCGACAAACACCTCAATATGGAAGACCTGCGGCATCTGCCCAATCCGAACAATGCCGTGCGCCCCATCCGCAAGCCTCAGCCCATGAAGCTGACCTGCCTGGACGAGCGGGAGTCCATCTTCCGGTATGTGGAGAAAAAAGACCTGCTGTTGCACTACCCGTACCACTCTTTCGAGCACTTCATCCATTTCCTGTACGAAGCCGTACACGAACCCACCGTGCGCGAAATCATGGTAACCCAATACCGCGTTGCGGAAAACTCCGCAGTTATCAACACCCTGATAGCCGCCGCGCAGAACGGTAAGAAAGTAACCGTTTTCGTAGAGCTGAAAGCCCGTTTCGACGAGGAGAACAACCTTGCCACCGCCGAGATGATGAAAGCCGCCGGTATCAATATCCTGTTCAGCCTGCCCGGACTGAAGGTACATGCCAAAGTAGCCCTTGTGCTGCGCCGCGACAGACAAGGCCACAAACTGCCCAGCTATGCCTACATCAGCACCGGAAACTTCAACGAAAAGACCGCCACGCTCTATGCCGACTCCGGTCTGTTCACCTGCAACCCCATACTCGTAAACGACCTGCACAACCTGTTCCGCACTTTTCAGGGCAAGGAAAATCCCGTGTTCCACCGCCTGCTGGTGGCACGCTTCAACCTGATTCCCGAACTGAACCGCCTCATCGACCATGAAATAGAACTGGCGAAAAGCGGAAAACAAGGAAGGATTATACTCAAAATGAACGCCCTGCAAGACCCCGCCATGATAGACCGCCTGTACGAAGCCTCGCAGGCCGGAGTCAGGATAGACCTTATCGTACGGGGTATCTGCTGCCTCATTCCCGGACGGAAGTACAGCCGTAACATCCGTGTAACACGTATTGTGGATACATTTCTGGAACATGCCCGCGTGTGGTACTTCGGCAACGGCGGGAAGCCGAAACTTTTCCTCGGTTCGCCGGACTGGATGCGCCGGAACCTGTATCGCCGCATAGAGGCTGTAACCCCAATTCTGGACCCGGATTTGAAACGGGAACTGTCGGACATGCTTTCCATCCAGCTCTCGGACAAGCGCAAAGCCTGCTTTGTGGACGACCACCTGCGTAACCGCTGGAAATCAGCCCGTCCGCAAAAGGAGAAAGTACGGGCGCAATATACTTTCTACGAATACCTGAAAAGCGGAGAACTGAGAGTGGAAAGCTGAGAGAGAAGTTTGTAACATTTCTGTAACATATATGACATTTCCCTGCAACACGAAACACGTTCCTTTGCAACCGGAAATAAAATACATGTTATGGAAACTATCTACTTATGCATTGTCATCTTTCTGTTCGTCCTCGCGGTCTTCGACCTCGTCGTGGGTGTCAGTAATGATGCGGTTAACTTTCTACAATCTGCTGTCGGAGCCAAAGCAGCATCTTTCAAGACGATACTGTTTATAGCAGGTATCGGTGTATTCATCGGCGCTGCCCTCTCCAACGGCATGATGGACATCGCCCGTCACGGTATCTACCAGCCGGAGCATTTTTATTTTGCGGAAATCATGTGTATCCTGTTGGCAGTGATGCTGACAGACGTGGTACTGCTGGATGTATTCAACACCATGGGAATGCCGACATCCACCACCGTATCCATGGTCTTTGAGCTGCTGGGCGGAACCTTTGCCCTCGCCCTCATCAAAGTGTACGGCAGCGATACGCTCGGGTTGGGCGATCTTATCAACACAGACAAGGCATTGTCCGTTATCATGGCGATATTCGTATCCGTAGCCATCGCCTTCTTCTTCGGTATGCTGGTGCAATGGCTGGCACGTATCGTCTTCACCTTCAACTACACCAAAAAGATGAAGTACAGCATCGGTATCTTCGGCGGTATCGCAGCTACTTCCATCATCTACTTCATGCTGATAAAAGGTTTGAAGGACAGCTCTTTCATGACTCCCGAAAACAAGCACTGGATACAGGAGAACACTGCTATGCTCATCGGCTGCTTCTTCGTGTTCTTCACCATATTGATGCAGGTGCTGCACTGGTGCAAGGTAAACGTATTCAAGATAGTGGTGCTTCTGGGTACCTTCGCCCTCGCCCTCGCCTTTGCCGGCAACGACTTGGTGAACTTCATAGGTGTGCCCCTTGCCGGTTACTCCTCTTTCATCGACTATACGACCAACGGCACTGCCGCAGGTCCCGACGGCTTCCTGATGACCTCACTGCTCGGCCCTGCCAAAACGCCGTGGTACTTCCTTATCGGTGCGGGCGCCATCATGGTATATGCACTGTGCACATCCAAGAAAGCACACAATGTAATCAAGACTTCCGTCGACCTCTCCCGCCAGGACGAAGGTGAAGAGAGCTTCGGCAGCACTCCCATAGCACGTACACTGGTACGTTTCAGTATGACGATAGCCAACGGACTTTCCAAAGTGATGCCCGAAAGCGGCAAACGCTGGATTGAGACCCGTTTCCAAAAGGACGAAGCCATCATTGCCGACGGTGCGGCGTTCGACTTGGTACGTGCTTCTATCAATCTGGTACTTGCCGGCCTGCTGATTGCCCTGGGTACCTCACTGAAACTCCCGCTCTCCACCACTTACGTTACTTTCATGGTGGCTATGGGTACTTCCCTTGCCGACCGCGCCTGGGGACGTGACTCCGCCGTATTCCGTATCACCGGCGTACTGAGCGTTATCGGTGGCTGGTTCATCACTGCCGGAGCGGCGTTTACCATCTGTTTCTTCGTTACCTTCGTAATTCATTTCGGCGGTACAATCGCTATCATCGCCCTTATCGGTCTGGCAGTATTCATGCTGATACGCAGCCAAATAATGTACAAGAAGCGCAAAGAGAAGGAAAAAGGAAACGCTACCATCAAGCAACTGATGCAGAGCACAGACAACATGGAAATTCTGGAATTGCTGCGCAAGCACACCCGTGAGGAATTAGGTAAAATACTGGAATTTACGGAAGATAACTTCGAACGCACCGTCACCGCTTTCCTGCACGAAAACCTGCGCGGACTGCGCCGGGCAATGGGTTCCGTGAAGTTCGAGAAACAACTGATTAAACAAATGAAACGTACCGGTACGCTTGCCATGTGCCGCCTGGACAACAATACGGTGCTCGAAAAAGGACTTTACTACTACCAGGGCAATGACTTTGCCAGCGAACTGGTATATAGTGTGGGACGTCTTTGCGAACCGTGTCTGGAGCATATCGACAATAACTTCAAACCGCTCGACACCATCCAGAAAGGTGAGTTTGCCGATGTAACGGAAGACATCGTTTACCTGTTGCAGGTGTGCCGCCACAAGCTGGAGAACAACAACTACAATAACTTCGAGGAAGATATACACAAAGCCAACGACCTGAACGGCCAGCTCGCTCACCTGAAACGCGAAGAGTTACAGCGCATTCAAAGCCAGTCCGGCAGCATTAAGGTAAGCATGGTGTATCTGACGATGATACAGGAAGCACAGAATATTGTGACCTACTCCATCAACCTGATGAAGGTGAGCCGAAAATTCCAGGCGGAAGAGTAAGGACATTCCTTTATCAACCGAAAGTCAAGCGATATACATTTTGCTAAGAGGTTGTCAAAACTAAAATGAGCCTCTGAAAAGTTACAGATTGTAATTATAACCTTTAAAAGGGTCGTATCAAACTCCACTTTGAGAGTTATGATACGACCCTTTCCTCGATTCTTTCAGAATGTGCAAATTTCAAGTTAAAAGTTTATCTCCTCAAAATTGAATTTTGACACACTCCCTGTTTTCTTCCATAGAGTGGCCTATTTCAGCCCCATTTTTTCCGCCCGTTGCAGCATAAACGCACGGGCAGCTTCATACTCATTGGGAATGACGCCGTCCAATATGGCATCCTTAATAGCACTCTTCAATGCACCCACTTGCTGACAGGGGGGAAGATTGAATGTTTTCATAATCTCTTCACCGCTGACAGGAGGCTGGAAGTTACGGATACGGTCGCGCTCTTCCAAGTCCTTCAGTTTCTGACGCACCAGTTGGAAGTTGTTCAGAAAGCGCTGCTTGCGCTCCATGTTCTTGGAAGTGATATCGGCCTCGCACAAGGTCATGAGGTCGTCTATATCATCGCCAGCCTCAAACAGCAGACGGCGTACGGCCGAGTCGGTCACCACATCATCCGCTATCACTATGGGACGCATGTGCAACCCTACCAGCTTCTGCACGTATTTCATCTTCTCATTCATGGGAAGCTTCATTCTCCGGAAGATATCGGGTATCATCTTCTCGCCGATGAAGTTATGGTTGTGGAATGTCCATCCGGCACGAGGTTCCCAGCGTTTGGTCGCCGGTTTGGCTATATCGTGCAGAAGGGCTGCCCAGCGCAGCCAGAGGTTATCGGTCTTTTTGCTAATATTATCGAGCACTTCGAGCGTATGGTAGAAGTTGTCCTTATGCGCCCTGCCATTACGGGTTTCAACGCCTTGCAAGGCAACCAGTTCCGGGAAGATGAGCTGCAACAGGCCCGAACGGTCCAAGTCTATAAATCCTTTGGACGGAACGGGAGAAAGCAGAATCTTGTTCAGCTCGTCTGCAATGCGCTCTTTGGATATGATGGAGATGCGCTCTTTGTTGCGGCATAAGGATTCGAAAGTATCATCGTCGATATAGAAATTCAGTTGGGTGGCAAAGCGGATACAACGCATCATGCGCAGAGGGTCGTCGCTGAAGGTGATGTCCGGGTCGAGCGGCGTGCGGATGGTCTTCTCCTTCATGTCCGCCATGCCGCCGAAGGGGTCTACCAACTCGCCGTAACGCTGACTGTTCAGGCAGACCGCCAAGGCATTGATAGTAAAATCCCGGCGGTTCTGGTCGTCTTCCAGCGAGCCGTCCTCTACAATCGGTTTGCGCGAGTCGTGCGTGTAGGACTCTTTACGTGCACCCACAAACTCCACTTCCGTACCGTGATACTTCAACTGCGCCGTCCCGAAATTCTTGAAAACAGAAAGATGAGCGCCGCGTCCCAAACGCCTGGCAAGCGCCTCGGCCATTGCAATGCCGCTGCCCACTACTACCACATCGATGTCTTTGGAAGGACGCTGCAGGAATATGTCGCGCACGTAGCCGCCGACTACGTAGCACTCCAGTCCCAATTCATCCGCTGTTTCGGAAATCCGCTTAAATATGCTGTCACTGAAACGCTGCTTCAGTTCTTCTGTCGTCAATTCAATCATTTGTCAATAAATCATTTTGAGGGTGCAAAGATACGGATATTATTTTTTATTTTTGCCCCCACTAACATCAAGAATGAAAATTATGAAGAAAGCAGCATTCCTTGCGTGCCTCTGCTGCACGCTCTTCTCTTGCAGCAATGTAGAGAAAAAAGCAGGAGAGAAACTCCAGGCAGCCCGCGAAGCGTTTGAACGCGGAGATTACAGCGAAGCGAAGATTCAGATTGACAGCATCAAGATACTCTATCCGAAGGCCTTTGAAACACGCCGCGAGGGTATCGGACTGATGCAGCAGGTGGAACTGAAAGAACAGGAGAAAACGCTGGTCTACCTCGACAGTATGCTCCAGGAAAAACAAAAAGAGGTGGATGCCATCAAGAAGAATTATACTTTCGAGAAAGATGCCGAATATCAAAAAATCGGCAATTACCTGCATCCCTCACAAGTGATAGAAAAGAACCTGCACCGCTCTTACCTGCGTTTTCAGGTAGATGAGACCGGAGTGATGAGCATGACTTCCATCTATTGCGGCCCGCATAACATCCATCACCTCGCAGTGAAAGTCACTGCACCCGACGGCAGTTTTGCCGAAACCCCGGCTTCCAAGGACAGCTATGAAACGACCGATTTGGGCGAGAAGATAGAGAAAGCGGACTATAAGCTGGGCGAAGACGGTAATGTAATCGCTTTCCTCAATCTGAATAAAGACAAGAATATCCGCGTACACTATCTTGGCGAACGTTCCTATGCCACTGTCATGACACCGAACGACCGCAAGGCGGTGGCAGCTGTCTATGAACTGGCGCAACTGCTGTCTTCCATCACGGAAATCAAGAAGAATATGGAAGAGGCCAACTTGAAGATTGAGTTCGTGAAACGCAAAATGCAGGAAAGAGAAAGTAAGAAGACGGAGTAACAAATCTGAAGATATGCCGGTTACGCACTATTCAGGGTACTATTTTTAGGTACGGGATTACACGGAATTACGCGGAAAAAGAATAAAATAAATCCGTGTAATTCTGCGTAATCCCGTGCCTAAAAAAACATCAATCACTTCCCAACACTCCTCTCCTATAGATTAGGATTCGCATTCGTCTCCTTTTCCGGAATGGCATACAGATAATACACACTGTTCGGCACAAACTTCGTTCCGTCGGGAAAGGAAGTAAACCAATGACCTTCGGGGTTATATTCCCTATAAGTATCTCCCTGCTGCCAGCAATCGTACGTTTTCTCCGCTTCCTCTTTCGTCAACGGCATGCGTTCTACCGAACGTTGCGTACGGAGAATATCGGTAATGCCGAATCCCTCACCCCACAATTCGCGGCGGCGTTCCAGCAGAATATCATCGACAAGCCGTTCCTGCGTCTTGCCTGCCAGGTCATAATCGGCAAGTCCGCGGGCATTACGCAATGTGTTCAACGGCTTCACAGCTTCCTCCAACCGTCCTTCACGAGCCAGTGCTTCCGCAGCTATCAGATACATCTCGGCGGAACGCATCACAACGATATCACCGGTCTGGTCGGCACGGATGCGGAACTTGCGATAACCCAAATAGCCTTCGCGCATCCACTGGAACAGCTCCAGACGGATATCCCCCGTTTCGAAAATGTCCTTAAAATGCGGATCGGCCATAAAACTGTTATACGCATCGGGAGTCACCACATCAATATAATAGAAATTATAACTGGCGTCGGACTGACTCACAGATTGGGGATGCCCCCACATCCACTCGGTATTGGATATATCGTTAAAGCCCATATACGTTTTGGCATCCGTCATCAAAGTATATCCTTCAGCCGCCTCAAGTGCAGCCCCGGCGGCTTCATTCCATTGTCCGGTAAGCAAACAGGCACGTGCCAGCAATCCGTTGACAACACTTACATCCGGCTTGAACTTGGATTTGTCGTCCGGACGGACATACCCTTCAAGAAGCTCCTTAGCCTTATTCAGGTCTTTGAATATCTGCGTATATATCTCTTCCAGGGTAGCCTTCCCTTTGGGCTCTGTCGTAGAGGCGGTAGGTTCCGTATAAAGAGGAACAGCCGGTGCGGAAGGATCTTTCAGGTAAGTAAACTGGTAGTGCTGAGCCAGATGCAGATAACAGAAAGCCCGCAAAGCGTAGGCTTGCCCCTGGGAATGGCGGAAATCGGCCGTATTATCATCACCGGTCGCGGTAATGGAAATGGCGGTATTGCAATTGTCGATAGTCTTGTACATCAGATACCAGGCAAATGCGGTGCGGTTGTTGGCCGGCATCCCCACATCGTTAAACTGGTAGGATGAGTTGAAACCATACATCGGACGCGACACCACATCGTCCGCCATCATGTCGTCCTGCAACATCAGGGCACGATAGCCGATATTGGCATACGTACTGCTGTACTCAAACAAGTTATACCATGCACCGTTGAAGATACGTCCGGCATTGGAAGGTACGGGGACGATACCCGAATCTACGGCGTCCGTAGGTTTGTTGTCGAGAAAGTCTCCGCTGCACGAGGACAAGACGGATAATAATCCCACTGCGAGGATTGCTGTATTTTTAAGGAAAGTATTCATTGTTAACAGTGATTTAGAATGAAACATTAAGCCCGCCCGAAATGGAACGCATGGCAGGATAACGGTAATAGGTCAGTCCTGTGATGCCCTGCTCCGGGTCCAGTCCCTGATTCTTGGAGAAAGTCAGCAGGTTGTCCGCCTGTACAAAAAGTTGCAGGCTGTTCAGGCTGATTTTCTTTATCAACGGCTGCGGGAAGTTGTAGGACAGCGTGATGTTCTTCATCCGCAGATACGAATTGTTGAACAGATTGCGGGTGGAGTTGGAGTTCCAGTTATTGGACACTGTTTTCAGGGCCGGCACGTCCGTGTAGCGGTTTTCCGGCGTCCAGCGTTTCAGTATCTCGGTAGACCAGGCACGTCCCGGATTGCTTCCGTTGCTCCACAGCATCGTAACGTCACGGTCTACGATATAACCGCCTATGCTGTAGGCAAAGATGGCGGATAACTCAAAACCCTTGTATGAGAAAGCGGTGTTGAACCCGCCATACACCTTAGGGAGCGAGGATTTGTCCACATAGTAATAATCAGCCTGAGCATAGTCATTGGTGGTGGTGCGTCCGGTGATATTGCCCTGCTCATCCTTCACGTTCTTATACCACAGCGGGTCGCCGTTGTCCGGGTCTACCCCTGCCCATTCGCGCAGGTAGAAGTCATAGACCGAACGCCCTTCCTTCAGGCGGGTAACTCCGGTAACGGGCATGTCTTTCAGCGGAAGGTCGGTCACCACGTTCTTGTAGTGCGTAAGGTTGACACCCATACGCCACATAAAATCACGGGTGTGTATGAGCGTTCCTTTGAGGTCTATTTCAAAGCCCGTATTCTTCAATGCACCTATATTCTCGTCCATAGAAGTATAACCCAGGGAAGTTGCCAACGGACGGGAATACAGCAGGTCTTTGGAACGACGCTGGAAGAAATCGAACGAACCGGAGAAACGGTTATCGAACAATGAAAAGTCGATACCTACATTGAGGTTGAGGTTAGTCTCCCATTTCAAATCGGGCGTTGCAAGACGGTCGGACACCAAAGCATTCTCACCTGCCTGTGAAACGATAGAATACAGTCCGCTGCTGGCATAATACGTACCTAAGTTGTCATTGCCCTGCGCGCCATAACTGGCCTTTAAGGTCAGGGCGGAAAGCCAGTCGGCGGTATTCTGCATGAACGCTTCGCGGTCTATGCGCCACGAAGCTCCCAACGACCAGAAATTGCCCCAGCGTGTACCCGGTGCGAAACGCGAGGAACCGTCGCGACGGTAGGAAGCGGAGAAGAAATACTTGCTCCGGTAGTCATATTGGGCATTGATAAGATAGCCTAACAGTGAATAATCGATGCGATAGCCCGTGCCTGCGGTTACAAGCGAACCGACAGCCAGTTCCGGCATATCGGGCACAGCCATGTTGCTTCGTGCCGCCTGCAACACATCGTAACGGTAAGAGTAAGCCTCTTGTCCGGCAAGGATATTGAAGTGATGCTCGCCGAAAGTCTTATCGTAGGTCACGATGTTATTCCATGTCCAGGAGAAGGTACGGGTATATTCGCGGCTTGCTCCACCGCCCGTATTGACGGCAGGACCAATTTTGGGATTGGTATAATCCAGCGTATTGTAGTCTATCAGGTCGAAGTTGAAGCTGGTCTTGAATTTCAACCCTTCAAGGAAAGTGACCTCAAGGAAAGTACGTCCGGAGAACTCGTCCCGCATACGCTCGGATTTATCATTGGGTAAGGTTGCAGGCAGGTTCCAGTTGGCTGTAGCGCCCGACGGCCGGTAGGAACCAAAGTCGTAAATCCGCTTTCCTTCCGAGTCGAGTTTATATGTACCGTCGGCATTCATCTCATACACAGGATAAAAATCGGGCATTAGACGTCCGGCGTTAATGACATTGCTCGTCTTGGCATCGGACGAAACCGGATAGTTCTGTATGGAGTGGGCATAGCTCATATTCACACCGCCACGCAACCAACGGGTTATCTCGCTCGAAATGTTGGAACGCAAGTTGAAGCGTTGGTAACCGGACTCAAGGGCAATACCCTTGTCGTTCAGATAGCCGGCCGAGAAATAGTACTGGTTGGTCTTTCCGCCACCGGAAACATTCAATCCGACTTCCGTACGCAATGCCTGTTGTTCCATTTCCTTCTGCCAATCCACATTCCAAAGCGGAGTAGCGCCGGCAAGCAGTTTGCCGTCCGTACCTACAGGTTGCGGATAGTTGGGTCCGTAGGGATTAGGGCCGCCGCCCATCAGCTTGCCTACCAGGTCTTTCGAGGCTTGGGCGGCTGCGGTCTGCGGAGTATATTTATCCGAATTCAGAGCATATTGGTTGCGCAAAGCTTCCCAATAGAGTTCGAAGTACTGATTGGTTCCGACACGGTCGTAATCGCGGATAGCCCGGTTGGAACCGCCGAAGCTGGCATTGATGCTGACCGTGGTTTTCGAGTCGGTATGTCCCTGCTTGGTGGTTATGATAATGACACCGTTAGCTCCCCGCGAACCGTAGAGAGCAGCCGAAGCGGCATCTTTCAGTACCGTCAGCGAAGCTATATCTTCCGGATTAATGGAGTTGATACTACCGTCGAAAGGGACGCCGTCCACCACATAAAGCGGGGCGCTTGACGCATTGATAGAGCCGATACCGCGAATACGTATTTCGGCATCCGTACCCGGCTGGCCGCTGGGCGCACTTGCCTGAAGTCCGGAAACCGTACCTTCGAGCGCACGCGATACATTGGACACCTGCATCTTGGCAATCTCGCTCCCCTTTACCGTGGAAGCCGCTCCCGTAAAGCTATACTTCTTGGCAGTGGCATAAGCCACCACCATTACCTCATCCAGTTGTTCGCTGTCCGGAAGCAATTCCGCATTGACAACTGTGCGTCCATTGACTTTCTGTTCTGTGGTTTTCAGTCCGATAAAGCTAAAGACCAGCGTACCGTCCGCCGGTACGGTAAGGGTATATTTCCCGTCAACGTCAGTTACCGTTCCGTTGTGAGTACCTTTCACCAATACCGATGCTCCCGGCAAAGGTTCTCCTTCCGACATCACAACGCCCGATACACGGATATCACCGTCTGCAGAAGCCTGTAATGCTGCCACGAAGAATATAAACAGTGATATTAATAAAAAGCGCAGTTTACTATTCATTCCGTTAAATTTTGGTTAGACTTCATTAACAGAAGAATAGAAATTTTGTTCAGAACCTGCTTAATTTTTGTTCAGCATTCTTTTGAGAATTCTTTGTGAGGATGTTTTTCCACAAGCCCTAAGATACAGTTATCTTTTCATTGCGGAAAACCTACCATTCCAGTCGGGGAAGGTAACTGCTCAAGCAGTTGCGCAAGGCGCTCAATGTAATGGGCTTTACCAATACTTCCGAAGCGCCGCTCTTTATGGCATTTTCACGGTCGGCAGAGAAAGCATAGGCCGTTTGCATGATAACAGGCAATGTTCCGCCCTCCCGGCGTATAATTTGCGTAGCTTCCAAACCATTCATTACAGGCATCTTAATATCCATCAGTATTGCATCCGCCTTGTCACGGTATTCACGAAACAAAGAGACAATCTCCTCACCGTTCTTCGCCCACATTATCTCACACTTTCTCCCTATAATAGCCTTTATCAACTTAAAGTTACTATCATCGTCTTCCGCAACAAGGATGAGCGGACGGTAATCTACCGATTGATTATCGATTTCCATAACCTGTATTATTGTTTGTCCGAGACAAAGGTATAAAAAATAATATATTTGCATTATCTTTGCACCTTATTTTTAAAAACGACATAATGATTTCTATTGACGGACTCGCCGTAGAATTCGGCGGCACAACCTTATTCAGTGACATATCCTTCGTAATCAACGAAAAAGACCGTATCGCCCTCATGGGAAAGAACGGAGCCGGAAAAAGTACATTACTCAAAATACTCGCCGGAGTGCGGCAGCCCACCCGCGGCAAAATCTCCGCACCGAAAGATTGTGTCATCGCCTATCTGCCCCAGCATCTGATGACGGAAGACGGACGTACCGTCTTTCAGGAAACGGCACAGGCCTTTGCCCACCTGCACGAGATGGAAGCAGAGATAGACCGCATGAACAAGGAACTGGAGACCCGTACCGACTACGAAAGCGACAGTTACATGGAGCTTATCGAACAGGTGTCTGCCCTAAGCGAGAAGTTTTATGCCATCGATGCCACCAATTACGAAGAGGACGTTGAAAAGGCATTGCTCGGCCTCGGATTCACCAGAGAGGACTTCAACCGCCAGACAAGCGATTTCAGCGGTGGCTGGCGCATGCGCATCGAGCTTGCCAAACTGTTGCTGCAAAAACCTGACGTACTGCTGCTGGACGAGCCTACCAACCACCTCGACATCGAGTCCATCCAATGGCTGGAAGAGTTCCTTATCAACAATGGGAAAGCCGTCATCGTCATCAGCCACGACCGCAAGTTTGTGGATAACATCACGACCCGTACCATTGAAGTGACCATGGGACGAATCTACGACTATAAAGTAAACTACTCCAAATACCTGGAACTCCGCAAAGAGCGGCGCGAACAACAACAAAAGGCATACGACGACCAACAGAAGTTCATCGCCGAAACCAAAGAATTCATCGAACGCTTCAAGGGAACCTATTCCAAAACCCTGCAAGTGCAGAGCCGCGTCAAGATGCTGGAGAAGCTGGTGCTTCTGGAAGTGGACGAAGAAGATACTTCGGCATTGCGGCTGAAATTCCCGCCCTCGCCGCGCTCCGGCAATTATCCGGTGATTATGGAGAACGTAGGAAAGACATACGGCGACCATGTTGTGTTCAAGAATGCCAACCTCACTATAGAGAGAGGCGACAAAGTGGCTTTCGTAGGCAAGAACGGCGAAGGTAAGTCCACATTGGTAAAGTGCATCATGGGAGAAATAGAACACGAAGGAACGCTTACCATCGGACACAATGTACAAATAGGCTATTTCGCCCAAAACCAGGCATCCTTGCTGGATGAGAACCTGACCGTATTCCAAACCATCGACGACGTAGCCAAAGGAGAAATCCGCAACAAGATTCGCGACCTGCTGGGAGCTTTCATGTTCGGCGGACCGGAAGAGTCCATGAAGAAAGTGAAAGTGCTGTCCGGTGGCGAGCGCACACGCCTTGCCATGATTAAGCTGCTGCTGGAACCCGTAAACCTGCTAATTCTGGACGAGCCTACCAACCACCTGGACATGAAGACCAAAGATATTCTGAAACAGGCACTCATGGACTTCGACGGTACACTGATACTTGTGAGCCACGACCGTGACTTCCTGGACGGACTGGTGAGCAAAGTGTACGAGTTCGGCAACAAGCGGGTGACCGAGCACCTGAGCGGCATCTATGAATTCCTTGAAAAGAAGAAAATGGATTCGCTTCGCGAACTGGAACGGTAAACTTTCATTAACTTACTTCCCGCAACAAACAAACAGTTCCTATTGTTTCATTGCCACAAATTCCTAATTACGAATGAAATGAAACAATATGACGCTATCATCATAGGGTTCGGCAAAGGCGGAAAACTGCTGGCTGCCGAACTTGCCAACCGCAACTGGAAAGTGGCAATCATCGAACGTTCTCCGCAGATGTACGGAGGAACATGTGTGAATGTAGGGTGTATACCCACCAAAGCGCTGATTTACGAATCGGAACAGGCCGAACGGCTCTACCGGGACGACTACGGCAATCAGGCCAAATATTATGCACTCGCCATAAGGCGGAAAAACAAGCTCGTATCATTCTTGCGGGACAAGAATCACGAGCGTATCAAGGAGCACCCCAATATTACGTTGTATGACGGTACGGCATCTTTTGTATCCGACGATACGGTAAAGGTCGTCTCGCACGATAAAAAGGAAATTCTCCTTAAAGGAAAGGAAGTTTTTATCAATACGGGAGCTACCCCTATCCTGCCTGCCGTGAAAGGAATCGATGCAAGCAAGCATGTATTCACCAGCGAAACGCTACTCCAACAGAGCAAACTTCCCGGACGCCTGCTCATTCTTGGCGCCGGCGCTATCGGAATGGAGTTTGCCACCATGTATGCGGGGTTTGGAAGCAAAGTCACGTTATTGGAAACGGGCAGCCGCTTTATGCCCAAAGCCGACCGGGACATTGCGGAATCCATGCTGGAATCTCTGAAAAGGAAAGGCATCGAGATACGTTTGAACGCCTACGCCCTGTCCGTATACGACACTGCCGATGGCATAACATTGACCTATACGGACAATTCCGACGATACCCCCTATTTTTGGGAAGGAGACGCACTGTTGCTTGCCACCGGACGCAGACCGATGACCGACGGCCTCAACCTGCACGTAGCCGGCATACGAACCGACACCCGGGGAGCTGTCATCGTCAATGAACATCTTCAGACCACCGCCCCGCATATATGGGCTATGGGAGACGTAAGAGGCGGAGCCTTGTATGATTATTTATCCCTGGATGATTTCCGCATTATCACCAACCGGTTGTTCGGCAATAAAAAGCGAAAGACCGATGACAGGATTCCGGTTCCATACGTCATTTTTACAGATCCGCCGTTGGCGCATATCGGCATGACCGAAGAGGAAGCCGTAAAACGCGGTTATTCGCTTCAAGTGTCCCGGTTGCCGGCTGCCGCCATACCGCGTGCCCGTACCTTGCAGCAGATAGACGGTATGATGAAAGCCATTGTCAATGCACATACGGGACGCATAATAGGCTGCACCCTGTTTTGTATCGATGCGCCCGAAGTCATCAATTTAGTATCGCTTGCCATGAAGAATGATTTGCATTACAGCATTCTGCGGGATTTCATCTTTACGCATCCCAGTATGAGCGAAGGATTAAATGATTTATTCAAGGCTTTTTAGCATCTTGGGTTTGGCAGTTAAGTGATTAACTTCTATCTTTGCGACCAATCAAAGAGAGAGGGATGAAAACGAAAAGGTACATTGCATACTTTCTGTTCTTCATCAGCATGATTATGCTGATAGTACCTGTCATTCCCCATCATCACCACGAAGACGGCATAATCTGCATGAAAAACGACCTGCCGTCCGACGGGTGCTGCCAGCATCAGGGCCCTTGCAGCGAACATTGCTGCTGCGACACCGGATGTATGACCACCCATTTCTTCCAACAGACACCCAACTCGGACAACAGTAACCTACATCCGTGTTTCGTGTGGGTGAACACATTATTTACCGAACCGCTTCTCAAGCTCCTGGCTCTGCCCGAGGAAACGGGTATCAGGCAAGAGTTTGTCTACCTGGAATCTCTTCACGGCACGTTCATCACACGTGCCACAGGGCTTCGTGCGCCCCCTTCCGTCCTTGCTTGACCGATAGTTGCCGGAAACGGTTCTCCTGCCGGCACAGGAATGTATGCAACCCGGTTACACCGACCATTCCCTAATTTTGCATTTCTAAACAAGTAAGGACAAAAACAATTATCATGAAGAAAATTCTATTCATGGGAGTCATAGGATTATTCCTGTTAGGCTCCTGCAACAGCAAGTCCGGTGAAGGACACAATCACGAAACGGAAGAACACGCCCATGCGGGACATGACCACGAAGGGCACAACCATGAAAACGAAGGCCCCGGCCACCACCATGACGACGGACACCACCACGGTGGGGAAGCCGCTGCCGCACATAGCGACGAAATCATATTGCCCCCGGCCAAGGCGCAGGCTGCCGGAGTAGCCGTAAGCACCATCGAACCGGGCGTTTTCAATCAGGTGATTAAAACCAGCGGGCAGGTTATGGCCGCACAAGGCGACGAAAGCGTTGCCGTAGCTACCGTAGCAGGTGTCGTTTCTTTTCACGGAAAAGTCATAGAGGGCATGAGTGTTGGCAAAGGTACTCCCCTCGTGGTGCTGTCGTCCAAGAATATGGCGGACGGCGACCCCGTACAAAGAGCGCGCATCGCTTACGAAACAGCCCGAAAAGAGTATGAACGGATGAAAGAACTTCTCCCCAATAAAATCGTTTCGGAGAAAGACTTTGCTCAAGCCCGACAGACGTATGAGAATGCCCGTATCAGCTATGAAGCCGTTGCCAAGAACCATTCGGCCCAAGGGCAGGCGGTAACCTCTCCCATCAGCGGATACGTGAAAAACCTGTTGGTAAAGGAAGGCGATTATGTAACCGTGGGACAGCCGCTCGTAAGCATCACTCAAAACCGCAGACTGTTCCTGCGCGCCGATGTTTCGGAAAAATATTATCCGTATCTCCGCACCATCGGTTCCGCCAACTTCTGCACTCCCTACAACAATAAGGTATATACACTGAAAGACCTGAACGGTCGCCTGCTCTCTTACGGAAAGGCATCGGGCGACAACGGTTATTATGTGCCCATCACTTTTGAATTCGACAACAAAGGGGATATCATTCCCGGCTCATTTGTCGAGATATTCCTGCTCTCCTCGCCTATGGAGAATGTTATTTCGCTCCCCCATACGGCTCTGACCGAGGAACAAGGCAGCTTCTTCGTATACCTGCAAGTGGATGAGGAAGGATACAAGAAACAACTGGTCACTCTTGGAGCCGATAACGGCGAACGGGTACAAATCCTTTCCGGAGTCAAGGCAGGCGACAAAGTGGTGACTCAAGGCGCTTATCAGGTGAAACTTGCAGGCGCTACCAATGCAATTCCGGCACATAGCCACGAACACTAAACAGTACAGTCATGTTAAACAAGATAATACATTTCTCTCTTCAGAACCGCATACTGGTGCTGGTGGCATCGGTACTGCTGCTGATAGGCGGTACGTATACCGCAATGCACACGGAAGTGGATGTGTTTCCCGACCTGAATGCGCCAACCGTGGTTATCATGACCGAAGCCAACGGTATGGCAGCCGAGGAAGTGGAACAGTTGGTTACTTTTCCTGTTGAAACGGCTGTAAACGGTGCTACGGGAGTACGCCGGGTACGTTCTTCTTCCACCAACGGGTTTTCCGTTGTATGGGTTGAGTTCGACTGGGAAACGGATGTCTACCTGGCACGCCAGATTGTAAGCGAGAAACTGGCCGTTGTCAGCGAGTCCCTTCCCTCCAATGTAGGCAAGCCTACGCTTGGCCCGCAATCGTCTATCTTAGGCGAGATGCTGATTGTAGGACTTACCGCCGACTCGACTTCCATGCTCGACCTGCGCACCATAGCCGACTGGACTATCCGTCCGCGCCTTCTTTCTACCGGCGGCGTGGCGCAAGTTGCCGTACTGGGCGGCGACATCAAAGAGTATCAGATTCAACTCGACCCGGAACGGATGCGGCATTATGGCGTAACCCTTACCGAAGTGATGAACGTTACGCGTGAAATGAATCTGAACGCCAACGGCGGAGTGCTTTATGAATACGGAAACGAATACATCGTGCGCGGTGTCATCTCCACCGACCGGGTGGAGCAACTGGCAAAGGCTGTTGTCAAATTGCAGGACGGCAGTGCCCAGCCAGCAACTTCCAATGCTCCGTATTCCGCTTCCCCCATTTTGCTGGAAGACATTGCCGATGTACGTATCGGAGCCAAACTGCCGAAGCTGGGTACGGCTTCCGAACGCGGCAAACCCGCCGTGCTGCTGACCGTAACCAAGCAACCCGCCACAAGCACGCTTGAACTGACCGACAAACTGGAAACATCCCTCAAGGACTTACAGAAGAACCTACCACCCGATGTAAAAGTCAGCACCGATATTTTCAGGCAAAGCCGCTTTATAGAAAGTTCCATCAGCAACGTACAGAAATCACTGTTTGAAGGCGGTATATTCGTTGTTATCGTACTGTTCCTGTTCCTTGCCAACGTACGAACTACCGTAATCTCATTGGTGACGCTTCCCTTATCGCTGATAGCTTCGCTGCTGGCGTTGCACTATATGGGATTCACCATCAACACAATGAGCCTCGGCGGTATGGCTATCGCCATCGGTTCGCTGGTGGACGATGCCATTGTCGATGTGGAGAACGTGTACAAACGCTTGCAGGAGAACCGGATGAAACCGGAAGCGGAACGCCTGCCGATACTGGAAGTTGTATTCAACGCTTCCAAAGAAGTGCGTATGCCTATCCTGAACTCCACGCTCATTATCGTGGTAAGCTTCGTTCCTCTGTTTTTCCTGAGCGGCATGGAAGGCCGTATGCTTGTACCTTTGGGCATTGCCTTCATCGTGGCATTGGCAGCTTCTACGGTTGTGGCACTGACGGTGACACCTGTATTGTGCTCCTACCTGCTGGGCAAAGAAAAGATAAAAGACGAAAAGCGTTCCACCGGCGATTCGCCCGTAGCACGCAAGATGAAAGAGTGGTACGGTGCAGCGCTTGCTTTTGTGCTGGGTCATAAGAAGAGCGTATTGGGCGGAACCATCGGTCTGTTTGCAGTGGCGCTTGCCTGCTTCTTCACATTGGGACGCTCGTTCCTGCCGCCGTTCAACGAAGGTTCGTTCACAATCAACATATCATCCTTGCCGGGCATTTCACTGGAAGAGAGCGACAAGATGGGACATCGTGCCGAAGAACTACTGCTTTCCATCCCCGAAATACAAACCGTAGCCCGCAAGACGGGACGTGCCGAACTGGATGAACATGCCTTAGGCGTGAACGTATCGGAAATCGAAGCTCCGTTCGAGCTGAAAGACCGTTCGCGCAGCGAGCTGGTGGCCGATGTACGTGAAAAGCTGGGTACAATTGTAGGCGCCAATGTGGAAATCGGCCAGCCTATCAGCCACCGTATCGATGCCATGTTGTCGGGTACGAAAGCCAATATAGCCATTAAACTGTTCGGCGACGATTTGAACCGCATGTTCGCTTTGGGCAATGAGATAAAGAATACCATTCAGGACATTCCCGGCATTGCCGACCTGAACGTGGAGCAACAGATTGAACGTCCGCAGCTTATCATCGCTCCCAAACGGGAAGTGCTTGCCAAATACGGCATCTCCTTGCCGGAGTTTTCGGAGTTTGTCAACGTATGCCTTGCCGGCGAAACCGTATCCCAGGTATATGAAAAAGGAAAAAGTTTCGACCTCACCGTACGCGTAAAGGATGATTTGCGAGATGAGATGGAAAAGATACGTAACCTGATGCTCGATACCGGCAACGGACAAAAGATACCGCTGAACTATGTAGCGGAAGTACGCTCGGCAATGGGACCTAACACTATCAGCCGCGAGAACGTGAAACGGAAAATCGTAATCTCCGCCAACGTTGCCGACCGCGACCTGCGCAGCGTGGTAAACGACATACAAGAGCGTGTGGACGCCTCGGTAAAACTGCCGGAAGGCTATCACATCGAATACGGTGGCCAGTTTGAAAGCGAACAGGCTGCAAGCCGCACGCTGGCTTTGACTTCATTCATGTCTATCGTAGTGATATTCCTGCTGCTATACCATGAGTTCCGTAGCGTAAAGGAAAGTGCGATTATCCTTATCAACCTGCCTTTGGCACTGATTGGCGGTGTATTCGCCCTGCTCGTCACAACGGGCGAAGTCAGTATTCCGGCTATCATCGGCTTTATCTCGCTCTTCGGTATCGCCACCCGAAACGGCATGCTGCTCATCAGTCATTACAACCACTTGCAGCAGGAAGAGGGATACGGTGTGTACGACAGCGTGATACGCGGTTCGCTGGACCGTTTGAATCCTATCCTGATGACGGCACTGTCCAGTGCGCTTGCATTGATTCCGTTGGCACTCAGCGGCGACCTGCCCGGTAATGAAATACAAAGTCCCATGGCAAAAGTTATTCTGGGCGGATTGCTGACTTCCACTTTCCTGAACGGTTTCATCATTCCGATTGTTTACCTGATGATGCACGGAAAGAAAGAAGAGATGTACCCGTAATGACCGGACAGCCATCCCGTTATAACGATCAATAAAAAACTTAATAACAGAAGATATGAAGCAACTATTTATATTCACCGCCACCATCCTCGCCTGCATGGGGATGAGGGCGCAGGAAACCGGCATTGACTCCGTGCTTCGCCAGATAGAAGCCAACAACAAGGAGTTGCAAGCCAATGCACAACTTATCTCATCACAGAAGCTGGAGAGCAGGACCGAAAACAACCTGCCTGATCCCACCCTCTCATACGCCCATCTCTGGGACTCTAAAAACAGCAATGAAACCGTAGGGGAAATGGTGGTTTCCCAAAGCTTCGACTTTCCCACCTTATACATAACAAGAGGAAAGATGAACCGTCTCAAAACCGGAGCACTGGATGCACAGGCTGCAACCATGCGCCAGCAGATATTGCTGCAAGCCAAAGAAGTGTGCCTGGACATCATCATGCTGCAACACCAGCAGGAGTTGCTCGATGCACGGCTGAAGAATGCAGAGGAGCTGGCTGCCATGTATGCCAAACGGCTGGCTACGGGAGATGCCAATGCCCTGGAAACAAATAAAATCAATCTGGAACTGTTGAATGTACGTACCGAATCGCGCATGAACAGTACTGCCCTGAACAATAAAATCAAGGAACTGCTGGTACTGAACGGCAACCAGCCGCTTACTCCCGGACGTCCTTTCCCCGACGGCCCCGCCGTACCTACCGCCAAAGCCCTCGGACTGACGGACTATCCCCTGGTTCCGTTGCCAACCGATTTCCATCGGGTATGCAGCGAACAGCTTGCCGCCGCTCCCTCTCTGCAATCATTCGACAGCGAAAGCGCTGCAGCCCGCAAGTCCATTTCAGCAAGCAAGCAAGGGTGGCTGCCGAAACTGGAGTTGGGCTATCGTCGCAATACCGAATCGGGACATCCGCTGAACGGTGTTGTCGTAGGCTTCTCTTTCCCGCTGTTTTCAAATAAAGGAAAAGTGAAGATAGCCAAAGCCCAAGCCATGAACATCGACTTCCAGAAAGATAATGCAAGAGTAAAAGCAAGCTCCGAATTATGGCAGCTCTACGAAGAAGCCCGTAACCTGGACGCTTCCATGCAGGAATACAAACGGACCTTTCAGGAACAGCAGGACCTGACTTTACTGAAACAGGCTCTTGTAGGCGGACAAATCAGTATGATAGAGTATTTCGTCGAAGTTTCGGTCGTTTACCAAAGCAAAACAAATCTCCTGCAACTGGAAAACCAATACCAGAAAGCAATGGCGCGGATATATAAGAACGAACTGTGATGAAGGTGGAAGCAAGTCAAGAATGCACTTTCACCACCGTCTCCGGCAAATAGCCGCTACGGATACGCCACTCCTGCGGATAAAGATTATTGGCACGGTTACCTATATTCTTGACAAATCCGAGAGGCACATGCTTATATGTCAGCAAAACAACTCCGCGAGGGGCTGCATCCGAAAGGGTGACAGCCTCTTTGCGTAAATAGGCAATGGCCTGTTCATACGATATTTCTTCACAAGGGAAAGCATCCGATACCAATATCCCGCTCACAGCCAAGGCATGACTGGGAATCCAATCCTTACCTTTCTGTCCGGCAATCTCCAATCCAGCCTGTACAATACGTAAAGACGACTGCAATGCAGACAGTTCCGGAAGATAACATTTTGGGAAAGCGCTGACATTGCCGCCTTTCTGGATAAACTCATACTTATCCGCAGTAAAAATCCACTTCTGTAATATCGCAAGCTGCTCTTTGGAAAGTCCCGGAGTTTGCTTCCCTTTTCCCTGGACTTTACGTCCCTTTTCCCTAGACTTTTCTACTCTAAGCCCTGGAGTTTCAGGAGCAATTGCCAGGGAAATGAGTTGCTTATCCCCGGAGTTTCGGACGCTCATGCCCGGCTTCCGGAGAACTGCCAGAAAGAAGCCCTCTCCCTGTGTCTTATGAGGCAGGAAACGATAAACGGAAAAGGATTCTCCCTGCAACAAGTTACCCGTTATATTCCACTCTTCCGCAACATCGAGCGGAAGCACCTCTGCACCGAATTCATCCCTTATCCAACGGATGTTTTCTTCATTTTCCTTTGTGTTATAAGTACAAGTGCTATATATCAGTATGCCGCCCGTTTTCAGACAAGGCCAGATATCCGCAATAATCCTCCGCTGCCGCTGCCGACAGATTTCCACATTCTCCGGGCTCCACTCGCTTATGGCAACAGGGTCTTTGCGGAACATACCCTCACCGGAGCAGGGCACGTCCGTCAATATCACGTCGAAGAAATCTTCCAAAGGTGTAAAGTCCGACGGGTCGCTATTGGTAACCACCACATCGGGATGCCCCCACTTGGTCAGATTCTCGGCAAGTATCTGAGAACGGTTGCGGATAACCTCATTGGCTATCAGCAAACTATTGTCGGGAAGGAGGCTTCGGATATGCGTCGACTTACCGCCCGGAGCGGCGCAAAGGTCGAGCATCACTACCGGTTCCTCACCCATATACTGCTTCAGAGCCTGCTCAACAAACATGGACGAAGCTTCCTGTACATAATAACAGCCCGCATGGAACAAAGGATCGAAAGTAAATGTCGGGCGTTCTTCCAGGTAAAAACCGGAAGTGCACCAGGGAACGGCATGTTCTCCGGAGCGGAAAGCAAAAGGTTTCAGCGGATTCAACCGGATGCTGACGGATTGCTCCGACTCCAAAGAAGTCACTAATTCCTTATAATCCTCATCTCCCAAAAGAGTGCGGGTATAGTCTGCAAAAGAAACGGGTAGTTCCATAGGTTTTACTTTTTAAATACGCAAAGGTAGTATAAATATTTTGCGGTCGATAATAGCTTTTCTAAAAAAAATGTCGTCTCTTTGCAACTTTCCAAGCAAATGGGTACGTCTAACACACAAAGAAACCTATAAAAACAAAAAACAGCATGATTATGAAACGCATTATCTTTGCACTGACAACCGCCTTAATGCTTTGCACATTGGCACAAGGAAAGAACCGGACCGTTACGGAGAATGACAGTCTGGGAAACAAACAAAGAGTCATAGAATTGAAGGATACCGTGATTGACGGAAAAGCCGTTACGGACACCCTTAGCATCATGACTTACGAAAACAGTTCAAACAGTAACTCAGAAAGTGACAATGATTACAAGCATCATAGCAGTGCTTACGATTTCGGCTGGAATATCGGACATGCCACGAGAGACGCAGTCATTGCGATTACAGCCATTGTGTTCGTTTTCGGCTTTCCTTTAATCATCGTATTCATCATCTTTTTCTTCCGCTATAAAAACCGGAAAGCCAAATATCGCCTGGTGGAACAAGCATTAGCCAGCGGACAACCGCTGCCGGAAAATCTGTTTAAAGAAGCCGATTCGACAGATATCCGCAGTAAAGGAATCAAGAATGTGTTCGTCGGTATCGGGCTGTTCATATTCCTCTGGGCCATTACCGAAGAATTCGGACTTGGCTGCATAGGCCTGCTTGTCATGTTCACAGGCTTCGGACAGCTCGTCATCTACTATACGCAGCAAGACAGAGTTCCTAAAAGCAATGATAAATCCGATAATGCAAGAACCGTCTTTCCGGAAAAGAATGCAGAAAAATGAGTCAGCTCAATGATATATCGTTAGTCGCACAGGTCGTGGTGTTTCGCAACACCAGGGCCTTCGACCGGTTAGTAGGAAAGTATCAGTCGTCCGTACGGCGTTTTTTTCTGCACCTGACTTGTGGCGACAGCGAATTGAGCGATGACCTGGCGCAAGATACATTCATTAAAGCATACACAAATCTCTCCTCATTCAAAAACCTGTCCAGTTTCTCCACCTGGCTATACCGTATTGCTTATAATGTATTTTATGATTATCTTCGCACCCGTAAGGAGACCGACAGTCTGGAAACACGCCGGGTAGACGCTCAATACAGTACGCAGCAGAACGACATAGGGCGGCACATGGACATTTACCGTGCGCTGAATATGCTGAAAGAAACGGAACGGACCTGTATCACTCTTTTTTATATGGAAGACCAAAGTATAGAAAAGATTGCAGACATTACCGGCTACCCGACAGGAACAGTAAAAAGCCACCTGTCGCGGGCCAAAGAAAAAATGGCTACCTACTTAAAACAAAATGGTTATGACGGAAAACAATGATAAACTCCTGATTGATTTCTTTGCCGAAAACCGGCAAGAAATACCCGACAATGGCTTCACCCGCCGTGTGATGCGCCATTTGCCCGACCGTACCCGACGGATTTCACAAGTATGGGTTACGTTCTGTTTCACGCTGGCATTAGTGCTGTTCTTTGTTTTCGACGGATTGCAACAGGTATTGGGTACACTTCGTGAAACACTCACCGCCGCTGCCCAAAGCGGAGTCACCGAACTTGATCCCAAATCTTTATTGGTTGCGGGCATAGTATTACTCTTCCTGCTCTATCGCAAAATATGTTCATTGGCTTAAACGCTTTGGAAATCGCAAACGGTAATTTCCTCATAGAATAAATAAACTTCCTTACAGAACAATACAATCAACCCCTACCTTGTTAATAAAAGGTAAGGGTTGATTTTTTTATAAACAAATGAACATATCTCAATGATATATTGTATATTTGCGAACTCATAAAACTAAATAAACTTATAAAGTTTTGAGACAGATTTCATTCATCATATTATTTACATTTTTTATTGGAAGCGTCCGAGCGCAAAGTACCAGCGATTCTCTTGTAATGAACTACATGCAAGATATGGAAATACCGCTGACTTACAACAATAAAGTCGAACTATTGATGACCGGTCGTGAAAAGTTTATTGATTTATTCGAAACTATCCGCCATGCCCGGCACCACATTCATCTGGAATATTTCAATTTCCGTAACGACTCCATCGCCAATGCCCTTTTCGATTTACTGGCAGAAAAGGTAAAAGAAGGTGTAGAGGTACGTGCCATGTTCGATGCGTTCGGCAACTGGTCCAATAACCAGCCGTTGAAAAAACATCATTTGCAGGCGATAAAGGCACGCGGCATCGAACTCGTCAAGTTCGACCCCATCACCTTTCCCTATATCAACCATGCCATGCACCGCGACCACCGGAAGATAGTGGTTATCGACGGAAAAATCGGCTATACGGGCGGGATGAATATTGCCGACTATTACATCAACGGCTTGCCTAAAATCGGTAAATGGCACGACATACACATGCACATAGAAGGGGATGCCGTACGTTACCTGCAAGGTATCTTCCTGACTATGTGGAACAGGGAAACCGGACAACACATCGGCGGTCCGGCATACTTCCCCAACCTGCCCCAATTTCCGGACAGTATAGCCGAGGAGATTGCAATAGTAGACCGCACCCCGCGGGAAACACCCCGGTCTATCAGCCATGCCTATGCCGTTTCGATAGAAGCTGCTCAAAAAAATATCCAGATAGTAAACCCCTACTTCGTTCCGACGAAATCCATCCGTAAGGCTATCAAGAAAGCGTTAAAGAAAGGTACGGAAGTGGAGATTATGATACCGGCTGTATCGGATATTCCCTTTACGCCCGAAGCCTCTTTTTATATCGCACATAAATTGATGAAACGGGGAGCCAAAATTTACTTGTTCAAGGACGGATTTCACCATTCCAAAGTAATGATGGTAGACAGCACTTTCTGTACGGTAGGCACTGCAAACCTCAACAGCCGCAGCTTGCGCTACGATTATGAGACCAATGCTTTCATCTTCGACCCTTCAACAACGAACCAGTTGAACAGCATGTTCGAGAGGGACAAAAAGAACAGTACCTTGCTCACGCCCGAGATGTGGAAAAAGCGCTCCGGCTGGAAAAAGTTTCTCGGCTGGGTAGGAAATCTGCTGACTCCTTTCCTGTAAATCTTTTATAGTGCAAATTTTCAATATACCGAGAACTTTGCCTACCTTTGGCAAGGCTTTTAATAAGTAACTCCATGAAACAATATTTAGACTTACTCAACCGTGTACTGACTGAAGGCATAGAAAAAAGCGACCGCACCGGAACCGGTACAATCAGCGTATTCGGACACCAGATGCGTTTCAATATGGACGAGGGCTTCCCTTGTCTGACTACCAAGAAACTTCATTTGAAATCCATTATCCACGAACTGCTCTGGTTCCTGAAAGGCGATACAAACGTAAAATACCTGCAAGAGAACGGGGTACGCATCTGGAATGAATGGGCCGATGAGAATGGAGATTTGGGGCATATCTACGGTTACCAATGGCGTTCGTGGCCGGATTACAAAGGCGGAACCATCGACCAAATCAGTGAAGCGGTGGAAACAATCAAGCACAACCCCGATTCACGCCGTATCATAGTGAGTGCTTGGAACGTCGGCGATTTGGACAACATGAATCTGCCGCCTTGCCATGCATTCTTTCAGTTTTATGTAGCCAACGGACGACTCAGTCTGCAACTTTACCAACGCAGCGCGGATATTTTTCTGGGAGTACCTTTCAATATCGCATCGTACGCATTGCTCTTACAAATGGTAGCCCAAGTTACGGGATTGAAAGCCGGAGATTTTGTACATACCCTGGGAGATGCACATATCTATCTGAACCACTTGGAACAAGTGAAACTCCAACTGAGCCGTGAGCCGCGGACACTTCCGCAAATGAAAATAAATCCGGATGTAAAGAACATATTCGATTTCAAGTATGAAGACTTTGAATTGATCAATTACAATCCTCACCCGCATATTGCCGGAAAAGTAGCGGTATAGGAAAGAGAGCATTTTCTATCATTAAAAGACCACTTGATTACATCAGACAATATGATTAGCATTATCGCCGCAGTAGACCGACACATGGCTATCGGTTATGAAAACAAACTGTTATTCTGGCTTCCCAATGACTTGAAACGTTTCAAAGCACTTACTACCGGGAACACCATCATCATGGGACGGAAAACATTCGAATCACTCCCTAAAGGAGCTTTGCCAAACCGGCGCAATATCGTATTGTCTACCCGTCCCGACACCCTATGTCCGGGTGCGGAAATCTTCCCTTCTCTTGAAGAAGCTTTGAAGCACTGTAAACAGGATGAACAAATCTATATTATAGGTGGAGCCAGCGTATACCGCCAGGCCTTGCCATTGGCAGACGCACTCTGCCTGACAGAGATAGATGCCGAAGCTCCTCAAGCAGATGCCTACTTTCCGGAAGTAGCCCCTGAAATATGGCAAGAAAAAAGCAGGGAATCCCATCCTATAGATGAAAAACATCCCTGCCCTTATGCTTTTGTCAATTATATCCGTCGATAACCGGTAGGATTATTCATCCTCATCGTCTATCACTATCGGCATCTGACGTTTAATTGCCTCGTGGAATGAAATCAACGTTTCCGTACGAGACAACCCCAACGGTTGCAATTTATCATGAATAATGCTCAGCAAATGATGATTGTTCCGTGCATACAGCTTAATAAACATATCGTATTTACCGGTAGTAAAGTGACATTCCACGATTTCAGGAATGGCTTCCAGCGCTTTTGTCACGGCATCAAAAGTTGCGGGATCTTTTAAATAGATTCCGATATACGCACAAGTCTCATATCCTATCTTTTCCGGATCTATGACATATTCCGACCCTTTCAATATACCCAGATTTGTCAGTTTCTGAATACGTTGGTGAATAGCTGCTCCGGATACATTACAAGCTCTGGCAACTTCGAGGAAAGGAATACGCGCATTATCGGCAATCAGCTGCAATATCTGCTCGTCTAAAGTATCCAATTGATGATGTCCCATTTCTAATCTCAATAATTAATTTAATAAATTATTTTACCGTATTCCGCTACGGCAATGTGCAAAGTTAGCGATTTTTTCATGAATAAAAATACGAATTATAACTTTTCTTGCTAAAATGAGAATAATCATATATTCAGAGGATGCCAGGATTATTATATAACACACAGACAAAAAGATGTAACATACCTTTGAAGCAGATTAATACAAAATGTATTCCTTTGCAACAGAAAACATAAATCATGAAAAACATAATTATATGTAACGCAGACAAAAAAAGATGTAACATACTTTTGAAGCAGATTAATACAAAATGTATTCCTTTGTAACAGAAAACACAAATCATGAAAAACATAATTAAATTATTTACAAATATGAAAGCTACTTTAATTTCTTTAGCATTTTGCTCGTTACTCTCGACAACTTCCTTATCACAAGAATTATCATTGAACATGCCTATCATCCAAACTAAGTACACTGCCGACCCGGCTCCTATTGTATACAATGACACTGTCTATCTTTTTACCAGCCACGATGAGGATGATGGAGAGAATTTTCACATGAAGGATTGGCTCCTCTATACCTCTACCGATATGGTGAACTGGCAAGATCGTGGCGCCGTAGCCTCTCTCAAAGATTTCAAATGGTACAAAGGCGATAACGGTGCCTGGGCACAGCAAGTAGTTCGCCGCAACGGCAAATGGTATATGTATTGCCCCATTCATGGCAACGGCATTGGTGTACTAGTGTCCGACTCCCCTTACGGTCCTTTTAAAGATCCCATAAACAAGCCGCTGGTATGGCAAAAGGAACACTGGTATGATATTGACCCCACAGTATATATTGATGATGACGGCCAGGCCTATATGTATTGGGGTAACCCGAATCTCTATTGTGTGAAACTGAATGAAGATATGATTTCCTACTCAGGCGAAATCATGGAGTTACCCCATATTGAGGATTATCAGGAAGGTCCTTGGTTCTATAAGCGCAACGGACATTACTATTTAGCTTTTGCCTCTACATGCTGTCCTGAGGGTATCGGCTATGCCATGAGTAAAAACCCGCTTGGACCATGGGAGTATAAAGGGCATATTATGGACCATACTCCACGGACTCGTGGCAATCACCCCGGTATCATCGATTACAAGGGCAAATCTTACTGTTTTGGGCAAAACTATGATATCTTCCGTTTGGAAACAAGCCGTCACGCAGAACGTCGCTCGGTGTCGGTTGCTGAAATGGAGTATAACCCTAACGGTACCATCCGCATGCTGCCTTATTTTCACGAATGTAAATTGGAACAGATTGAGAAATTCAATCCCTATCGTAAAGTAGAAGCAGAAACGATGGCTTGGGGCTTCGGACTGAAGACCACTCCCAAGAATATCTGGAGTCACGAACGCTGGAACCAACTGGTAACAAGTATAGATGACGGCGAATATCTAATGGTGAAAGGGGTTGATTTTGGAAAAGGAGCCAAGACGTTTAAAGTCTCCGCTTCTGCTCACCTATATGGCGGCATATTGGAAATTCACATTGACCAAAAAGATGGTCCATGTGTCGGCACAGTGAATATATCACATACGAAGAGTGAACTTCGCGAGTTTACGACGTCTGTTGTGAACTTGAACGGCGTACACGATCTCTATTTTGTTTTTAAAGGTGGGAAAGAACTGAAAAAGAACTTATTCATGTTGGACTGGTGGACATTCGAGTAAAGAATACACTGTAATTCAAGTCACTCATTGACAGAAATAAAATATAAAACATGACACAAAAAACACTGTTTTTATTTGTTTTGCTGATCGGTTGTCTTACGGTCTTTGCTCAAAATGATTCTCCTAAAAGTAATTGTGTGAATATCGAATTGCCTACAGGAAAACTTTCTTTACAACCACTTAATCAGAATACGGTGCGCGTAAGGTTCACCAAAGGACAGGCTGTTCCGAAAGAAGAATTAATCTATACAGAAGATGTAGCGTCTCCTGCATATAAAGTGAAAGAGAATAATACCTCACTGAGACTTTCACTTGAAAAAATGATTGTAGTTTATGACAAACAGCGTCATACACTGACTTTCACCGATGCTAAAGGGCAAATTATCTTGCAGGAAAAAGAAGGAGGGCGTTTATTGAAAAGTTCCACTGTTCAAGGCGAACCAGCCTTTTGGGCCGAACAACATTTCTTATCACCGGCTGATGAATACTTGTTTGGCACAGGACAATTTCAAGATGGTTATTTAAATGTGCGGGGACTAAGCAGACGCCTTACACAAGTTAATACACAGATCGCAATTCCTTTTATTCTTTCCAGCAAAGGATATGGCATTCTATGGAATAACTATGGTTTGACTGACTTTAATCCTGCTGATGAGTCTGTAAAGTTATTACCGGCAAAGACAGAGGGACAAGCCGTTACAGTGGACGCGACAAGTACAAAAGGCAATAAACGTGAGACACGTCTCTTCAAGTCATTCACAGCAACATTCAGTGTTCCGGCCGACGGACAGTACGGATTGCTGTTGGATGTAGGGCAGCGTATGGCACGCAAACATTACATCGCTATTGATGGAAATAAAATTGTCGATGTGAATAATTTGTGGCTCCCTCCTACAACTTCCGTTATAGTAGAATTATCGAAAGGAGAACATACTGTTGAAGTACAGGGCGTAAAAGAAGATTCCCCCGTATTATATTGGAGACAAGTAACTGATGAGACTGTCTTCCGTTCTCCGGTAGCACATTCTTTGGACTATACCGTATTCTCCGGAAATGCCGATGAAATAATAGCCGGTTACCGTCAGTTGACAGGCAAAGCGCCTATGCTGCCGCTTTGGGCATTAGGCTATATTCATTGCCGGGAACGTTATAATACACAAGCGGAGCTGTTGGAAAATGCACATGAATTTAGGAAACGGAAGCTCCCTGTGGATGTGATCGTACAAGATTGGCAATGGTGGGGAAAGTACGGGTGGAATGCCATGCAATTCGATGAAAGCAAATATCCGGATCCCGGCAAAATGGTATGTGAGCTTCATAACATGAACATACACCTGATGTTGTCCGTTTGGTCTAAAATAGATAAGCAATCGGCACTTGGAAAGCAAATGGAGTCTAAAGGTTTTTACATTCCCGGCACAGATTGGATTGATTTTTTCAATCCTGATGCAGCAGCTTTTTATTGGCATAATTTTAGCAGTAAACTATTGAAGCCCTACAAAATTGATGCGTGGTGGCAGGACGCTACCGAACCGGAAAATGATGATTTACTGAACCGGCGAATAAACAATGGGGAAACCCCAGGTGAATTCTACCGCAATGTTTATCCGCTTTTTGTGAATAAAACCGTCTATGAAGGCTTACGTAAGGATGATCCGGATCGGCGTGCTATGATATTAACCCGAAGCGGGTTCTCCGGTATACAACGATATGGTGCAGTAACATGGTCGGGAGACGTAGGCAATGACTGGGAAACACTTCGTCGGCAAATAGCTGGCGGATTAGGGCAAATGGCTACCGGTCTGCCTTGGTGGACCTATGATGCAGGCGGCTTTTTCCGCCCTTCCGACCAGTATACGAATAAAGATTACCAAGAACGAATGTTGCGTTGGATACAGACCGGAACCTTCCTGCCATTGATGCGTATTCATGGTTATATGAGTCAGACAGAGCCTTGGCGGTACGGAGAACAAGTGGAACACATTGTTTCCGACTTCTTAGACCTACGTTATCGCCTATTACCCTATATATATTCACATACTGCATTAGTTTCACACCAAGGAGGTACTTTTATGCGTCCGCTGATATTTGATTTTTCACAAGATAAGGAGGCTTTGAAACAGCAGAATGAGTATATATTTGGAAAATCCTTACTGATTAATCCCATAACCCAGGGCAATATACAAAGCTGGAAAACCTACCTTCCCGAACATGCGGCAGGATGGATTGATTTTTGGAATGGAGAGACCTATGAGGGAGGGCAATACGTGGATATTCCGGCATCAATAGAGAAAATCCCGGTATTTGTAAAAGCCGGTACTATATTACCGTTAGGCATGAAAAAGCAATATGCTTCGGAAAATCTTAACGCCCCCTTAGAGATACACATTTATCCGGGTGAAGACGCTTCATTCATTTTATACGAGGATGAGGGAGATAATTACAATTATGAAAAAGGGGCATATAGCAACATCCGTTTTAACTGGAATGACCGTAAACGAGTATTGACGATAGAAGAACGACAAGGAGAATATCCCGGCATGCAGGCCAACAGGACTTTCCGTATCATAAGTCCGTCTGCGGAAAAAACAGTCGTATACCAAGGTAAAAGGATGAAAATCCAATTGCCATAACCTATTGCAAAAATAAAAAAGTGTTTGTTTAACGATACAAGAAAATTAAAAATGATATGTATTTATCAAGAAATATATGGCTTGTACTAATTGTCATCATGATCAGCTCATGCAGTACAGAAACATTTAACGTAACCTCTCCTACCGGCAAACTAGAAGTTACAGTGGAGCCTATGAGGGGAAATGCTTATGACAAGATAACTTTTTCTGTGAACTATAACGGAAAAACGATCCTTTCTGAAACAGAATTGGGTTTAGAAACAGATGTTCAGAAGTTTTATGGAAATTTGAAGCTGAAATCTGTTTCCAAGGCAAAACGAATCATCGATGATTACACAATGATAACAGGAAAGCGCAGTCATTGCATCAACGAAGCCTTTGAAAGGACATATTCTTTTGAAAACCAAAAAGGTAACACTTTGAATATTATATTCAGAGCCTATGACAATGGGGTCGTTTTCAGATATGAAATTAATACGATTGCAGACAAGGAATATGTCGTTGATGAATATACGGCATATAATATTCCGCAAGGAGCCAAAAGATGGATGCAACAATACGATCCCGGATACGAAAAGTTTTTTCCGGTATCAACAGATGGAAAACTCCCCGGCCGTCCCAAAGTTAACTCTTGGGGATATCCCGGACTCGTAGAGTTACAGGATTCTGTATTTGTACTGATAACAGAAGCAAATATCAGACGTGGACATTGCGGTTCTCTCTTATTTAACGGTGATAACAATGACAGATACCAAGTGAAACTTGCTGATAAAAAACAGGTCGCTGAAAGAACATGGATTTCTCCTTGGAGGGTACTCATTATAGGAGGTTTGTCTGATATTGTGGAGTCAACATTGGTAACTGACGTCTCTGACCCTTCTAAAGTAGAGTATACAGAATGGATAAATCCCGGTATGGTATCTTGGATATACTGGGCATACAACCATGGCTCTAAGGATTATCAAAAAGTCAAAGAGTATATTGATTTGGCAGCTGAAATGCATTGGCCTTACAATTTGATTGATTGGGAATGGAATGAAATGAGCAATGGAGGCAATCTTCAAGATGCTGTGAAGTATACTTTGAACAAGGGTATTAAGCCCCTGCTATGGTATAACTCAAGTACAAACTGGATTGGTCCCGGTCCCTTGTTCCGTC
The DNA here is from genome assembly GCF_014287405.1 of Bacteroides sp. NSJ-48. NCBI lineage: Bacteria > Pseudomonadati > Bacteroidota > Bacteroidia > Bacteroidales > Bacteroidaceae > Bacteroides > Bacteroides sp. NSJ-48. The sequence continues at coordinate 55,350 of NZ_JACOOD010000010.1, forward strand.
TAAATAAAAAGCAAGACCGGGAAAAAGAATATGCATGGCTGAGCGAAATGGGAATTGCCGGTATTAAAGTAGACTTCTTCTCGGGTGACAGTGTTTCTACCATGAATTACTATATAGATTTGCTCGAAGATGCCATAAAATATAAACTAATGCTTAATTTTCATGGGGCTACTATTCCGCGAGGGTGGCAACGTACATATCCCCACATGATGTCGGTTGAGGGGGTATATGGCGCCGAATGGTATAATAACGCTCCAATATTAACCAATCGGGCTGCCGAACATAACGCGACTTTGCCTTTTACAAGAAATGTTGTAGGGCCGATGGATTATACTCCGGGAACTTTTTCCAATTCTCAACATCCTCACATTACTTCATATGCCCATGAACTGGCATTGCCGGTCATTTTTGAATCAGCGCTGCAGCATATGCCGGACAGACCCTCTGTTTATTATGGCTTACCGGAACCAGTGAAGAGACTTTTGTCAGAATTGCCTGTTGCCTGGGATGATACAAAGTTATTAGCCGGTTATCCGGGAGAAGAAGTGATTATGGCACGTTGTAAAGGCGATACATGGTATATTGGAGGTATCAATGGCACTAATGAAACAAAAACACTTCATATATCATTGGATAAAATAGCTGTTAACGGTAAGATAATCTCTATATTCAAAGATGGTATAGATGACAAACATTTTGCCATTGAAGAAAATATCCCTTTGGCAAATGTTAAATCAGGCCTGACAATAGAGTGTTTGCCACGTGGTGGTTTTGTAGCCGTCATAAAATAATCTAAATCTCACAGTAGGCATTTATTATATTTCGGCATTATCACATTTAATATAAATGATAGATATGGAATTCAAAATAGAGTTTCGTGTCTATCATTTATATTAAATGTGATAATGCCGAAATAATCGTATATTTGTGAAATGATTAAATTATTATGGACATGAAAAAGCATATCTTATTCTTACTCTGTTTAATAGCTGTATCATCTACCCGCGCACAAGTCTTTGCCGACCATTTTGCAGATAAAACCCTTCGCGTCGATTATATCTTTAACGGCAATGCATCCAGGCAAGCTATCTGTCTGGACGGGTTATCCGCTCTCCCCACCTGGGCAGGAAGAAAGCATCATCTGGCGGAACTCCCGTTGCAAGGCAACGGGCAGATTGTTATGCGCAATGCAGCCAGCGGAAAGACTATTTATACTACCTCTTTCTCCTCACTCTTCCAGGAATGGCTGGAAACGGACGAAGCCCGGAATGTAACTAAAGGATTTGAAAATACATTTCTCCTTCCCTACCCGCTTCAGCCGGTTGAAATAGAAATAACCCTGCTCGACCCACGCCGCAATGTCCGCGCATCCATGAAACACATCGTGCATCCAAACGATGTATTGATAGAGCAAAAAGGAAATTCACACATCACACCGCATAAATACCTCCTGCACAACGATAGTCCGGAAAAGTGCATCGATGTAGCCATTCTTGCAGAAGGATATACACTCCAAGAAATGCAGACATTCTATGAAGATGCCGATATCGCTTGCAAAAGCATTTTCGACCACGAACCTTTCAAATCCATGAAGAAACGGTTCAATGTAGTAGCCGTAGCCAGTCCTTCCACAGATAGCGGAGTCAGCGTGCCAAGATTGAACGAGTGGAAACATACTGCCTTCGGTTCACATTTCAGCACGTTCTATTCCGACCGTTATTTAACAACATCACGCGTAAAAGCAATTCATGATGCTTTAGCCGGAATACCCTATGAACACATTATCATATTGGCTAATACGGAAGAATATGGCGGTGGCGGTATCTATAACTCATACACCCTCACAACAGCCCATCACCCGATGTTCCGACCGGTAGTAGTACATGAATTCGGACACAGTTTCGGCGGACTTGCCGATGAATACTTCTATGATAATGATGTCATGACCGATACCTATCCCTTGGATATAGAACCGTGGGAGCAGAACATCAGTACACAAGTGGACTTTGCAGCCAAGTGGAAAGACATGCTTAGTGAAAATACTCCCGTTCCCACTCCGGCAGAGGTAAGCGAAAACTATCCGACAGGCGTGTATGAAGGCGGCGGTTATTCAGCGAAAGGAATCTTCCGACCGGCAGAGAATTGCCGCATGCGCACCAATGAATATCCGGCTTTCTGCCCTGTGTGCCAACGCGCTCTTCGCAGAATTATTGAGTTTTATACCGAATAATAAAAAACAAATTTTAAAGAACCTGCTTATGATTAAATTTCAACGCATCACCACCACAGATGCAGCCTTGTACAAGTACATGGAGCAGTTGATGACTGCTTCTTTCCCTTCTGAAGAATATCGTCCATTGGAAGAATTGCGTAATTATACAGATAGCAAACCGCATTTTTACTGTAACATTATTCTCCATCAAAATACTCCGGTAGGCTTTATTACCTACTGGGATTTCGGACATTTCTGCTATGTAGAGCATTTTGCCATTGACCCGTCTCAACGCAATGGAGGTCATGGCAAAAACGTTTTAAACCAATTATGTCACCAGCTAAAGAAACCCATTATCCTGGAAGTGGAAATGCCGGAAGAAGAAATGGCAATACGCCGAATCAATTTCTACAAACGGCAAGGTTTTACATTATGGGAAAAGCCGTACATGCAACCGCCTTATAAATCCGGAGATGATTACCTTCCCATGCTATTAATGGCTTATGGCGATTTAGAATGCGATAAAGACTTCGAACAGGTAAAAAAGTGCATCTATCGGGAAGTATACAACACTAAATAAATAGGAACACTCATTCTTCCAAAGTTCCCATACATAATAAAATAAAGGTCGCCTGTTTTTACAAGCGACCTTTATTCAATATAGTCTGAACTAACTTTACTGACGCGGCTGCGCAGAATAGTTAATCTTCAATGCATACGCTTTACGAAGAGCCTCTTTGATATCTGTTACGATACCCATTTTCGTATCTTGGTCAACTTTCAAAGACACTGTCATCTGCGGCTGATCCTCTTCCTTCATACTAGCACGTTCACCAATAATATAGTCTTGGATTGCTGCAACTTCAGCATAACTGTCATTCAACTGGATACGGCTTTCATTACCTAATTTCTTACGGAATTCAGCAGTAGGTTTTCCTACATAGATAAACGTAACCAAAGACTTCTTTTCAAGTTTTTCCAACTCTGTAGCTTGCGGAACCTTAAACTCAACCTTTAATGTTACCTCACGCATAGTTGTTACAATCATGAAGAAGAACAACAGGGTGAAGATAAGGTCAGGCAGAGAAGAAGTGTTCAACGCCGGCATTTCTTTTTTACCAGTCTTATTAAATTTTCCCATTACTTCTTATCTCCGTATTTTTTAGGTTCTGCCTCAGAGATCTTCTGAGGATAAATGTCACGAATTGCTTTTTGTTGATCGTCATTCAAATCAACATAGTTCTTTTGCCATTTTTCCTGAGCCAACTCATCACGTAACTCATTGTATGCTGCAACCAGCTCGTTTTGTACAGCAAGATATGCCTTATAAGAAGAACCACGGTCGCAACGCAAAGAAATTACATGCTTTTCCGTAATCATCATGTTACCAAAGAAAGGAATATCCTTTGCATGTTTTTCCGGTTTGGTTTCATCGTTATACGGATTGGCAATAAATTCTTTTGCTTTAGCACGTAACTGATCTGTTGTGATATAATCGTTTCCGCACATCAACTGGTCGTTCATATTCAAGAAGACCTGCAACACGTTGCGTTCCTTCAACTTAATATCGTCAGTATTTTGGTTCTGCTCCGGTGGTGGCGGCAAACGTCTTGCCAAACCACGGTCAGTATCCATTGACGTTGTAATCAAGAAGAAGATCAACAACAGGAAAGCAATATCCGCCGTAGAACTTGAGTTAATATCAGGAACTTTTCTTTTTCCTTTTGCCATTGTAATTACTCTTTAAATTGAGTTATCTCAATTGATTATGATAATTTCTTCTTAATACTACTAAAAATGATAGCAAGCACTGTTGCACCAAACAGGATGTAGATAGAATAAAGGAACATATCAGTGATCTTCAACCAGAACGGAACATTGTCCGTACCGTCATAACCCGGGATATTAAGCGGTTCATCACTACCCATAGCCCATGCTATAACAACAACTGCAACCAATACGATTACACCGATCAAAGACTTCAATGCATTTCCCGGATTATCTTTCAAGGCAGTTCCGAACTGGAACAGGAAAGCAGCCACTGTAGCAACGACAGCGATACCAAACAAACCGTACATCAAGAAGAGCAGTGCATCGGTTTGGGCGGGTTGCCACATTTCAGAGTCAACGCTCATAAGTACTGCATCGCCCTGAGCATCTCCACCGAAGTAGAACAAGCCCAACACTACCAGAATGGCAGCGAACATTACGTACAGTACGTAGTATGATACTTTATATGATAACTTAGCCATTTTACTTATTTTTTGTATTTCAAGTCATATTTGATAACCATATCCAACAGTGAGATAGAAGAATCTTCCATTTCGCTGGTCAAAGCTTCAATCTTAGACAGGATATAGTTATAGAATACCTGCAGAATCAAAGCAACGATCAAACCGAAGATAGTTGTAATCAAGGCAACCTTCATACCACCTGCTACAACCGTCGGAGAGATATCACCTACTTGTTGGATCTTATCAAATGCCTGCACCATACCGATTACAGTACCCAAGAATCCTAATGACGGAGCCATTGCGATAAACAGTGTGATCCAAGAGCAACCTTTTTCCAGGTAACCAGCCTGTACACCACCGTAAGATACAACTGACTTTTCAACTACATCGATACCCTGATCGATTCTCATCAAACCCTGATAGTAGATAGAAGCGATAGGACCTCTTGTGTTGCGTGCAATGTCTTTGGCAGCTTCAACATCACCTTTTTCCAAAGCAGCTTCGATAGCGGCAATAAACTTCTTGGTGTTGATTTCAGCCAAACTCAAGTAAATGATACGCTCGATACAGAAAGCAAGACCGATAACCAATGCGATAGCAACCAAACTCATGAAAGATGCAGTACCTTCAATAAATTTAGTCTTGATTTCTTTGTGAATACCGCCTTCTTCAGCTACAACAGGAGCGGCAGCTTCATCAGCAGGAGCTGCTTGTGCTGCAGGAGCAGCTTGTTCTGTTTGTTCAGCAGCAGGAGCATCTTGAGCCTGAGCAAGTTGAGTTGAGCCAAATGTTAAGACTCCCATCACAGCAACAATTGCAAATAACTTTTTCATTGTGTGTCTAATTTTTAAGATTAATTAATTAAATTACTTATTATGTTTATTTATTGTTCTTCTCTTATTTTAAAACTTCGCGGAGAGACGGGGATTCGAACCCCGGATACCCTTTAGGGGTATACACGCTTTCCAGGCGTGCCTCTTCAACCACTCGAGCATCTCTCCAATCAACATCTATTCTGAAATCGGGTGCAAATTACAAAAAAAATGCGAACCGCGAGCGTTTTCAGCTACAAATGTATTCTTTTTTTTGTTCTTCCACTGCATTCTCAAAGTTTTATCCGCAAGAAAATCTCAAAATTAATAAACTTTAAAATCTTCGGAACGTTATTTGAGCATTCCAAACACTTTTAAAGCGTTTTCAGAAGTGATACGGCCTATTTCTTCAGGCGAATTTCCGTATATTTCCGCTACTTTTAACAGAGTATCCTTTACATTCGCACTCTCGTTTCTTTTACCCCGGTTCGGCACGGGAGTTAGATAAGGAGAATCAGTTTCAAGAACAATCCGTTCCAAGGGGATATTTTGCAAAACTTCCGGCAATCCCGATTTCTTAAATGTCACCACACCGTTAATCCCAATGAAGAAATTAGAAAACTCCAGCATACGGAATGCCTCTTCCCGTGTTCCCGTAAAACTATGGAAAATCCCCCTTAGAGAAGACGTTTTATACGGTTTCAATATATCATATATATAGTCGAATGCCTCCCGGCAATGAATCACTACGGGTAATCCATACTCCAACGCCCACCGCACCTGCCGTTCAAAGACAATCTGCTGTTCCTCCAAGTAAGTTTTATCCCAATAAAGATCCATGCCTATTTCACCGATTGCGACATAACCGTCCGGCATTGCCAGATGTCCGGCCACAACAGCCAGTTCCTTCTCATAACCGGCATCCACGGAAGTGGGATGCAGCCCTATCATCGGAAAACAATACCCCTTGTACTCCGAACAGACCTTAAGCATGGGTTCAATAGTGGTACTGTCTATATTGGGCATAAAAATATGGGTGACTCCCGCTTCCCGGGCGCGCATCATCACCTGCGGCAAATCCGATTGGAAGTCCTCCAAAAAAAGGTGGGAATGTGAATCTACTAATTTCATTTTGTAATCTCTTCTTTTTCACCGGTACGGTAATAATAAATCAAGCCATAAGCGCGACACAACTCCAGACGTTTTTCATTCGGCATAACCTCTGCGTATTTCCGTTCCACCTGATTCCAGATATCCAGAATCAGAGCATCGGCTTCGGAGCGCATGGAAGCAAGAGCTTCCAGACTGCGCGCTGTCAGCGCCTGCAAGTTCCTCTGTCTCTCGTAGCTCTCCATGAAAATATCATAATGTACCCTGACTTTGGCAATGGTAGGATTATAAATAGGAATTCCGCCTTGGGAAATGCGCCGGCTCTCGCCTTCCACTATTTTACGTCCCCACTCTGCAAGGGCTGTCTCCGTAGACAAATCCGGAACATTATTGTTCCTCATATCCAAGCCGTAGAACTCCTTATGAACGGTACGCACCTCCGAACGAATCACTGCCAGATTCAGTACCTGGATAAAATGCGATATGTAAAGACGGGCAGTCTTTACATTCGCCTGATGCTTACGGCCCGCCTTTGACTGACGCTCAAAACATTCCACATAATACGAATGCGCCGCTTCAAACTTTACCAGGAAATTCCGGGCATCCGTAAGTACCTTCAGAGACACAGCCAAATCATACACATTATATGTATCACCTTTGGCAACAACGGCTTTCAACGCACGTATTCTTGCCTGATCTGTATTTGGTAATCTTCTATAAGGCATTCTAATCGGCTACTGACAATTACACTTCCCGGTACATCAACTCCTTTATAAGTCTATCCAGTTCTCTTTTCCTCTCAGCCGTCACATTCACGGCAGCCAGGCTCTCCAAAGCCTTATTGTTATATTCCGACATTTTGTTTTCACAAAGGACTTTAACCCCTATCCGGTTATACAAACCGGTTACAGCCTCTATCTTCTCAGTCGGGTCAAAGTCCGTAACGGTTATCCAATGCTTCAATTTCGCAGCCTGCTCCTTATCCGCATGTTCCAAGGCCTTTATCAACATATAGGTTTTCTTGTTGCACAGGATATCGCCACCTATATTTTTACCAAATACGGCAGTATCGCCGTACACATCCAGCAAATCGTCTTTCAGCTGAAAAGCGACACCCATATTCATGCCAAAGTCATACAGCCGTTCCGCATCTTCATCAGAGGCACCGCCCAACAACGCTCCGATTTTCAAACTTGCCGCCAGCAGCACGGATGTTTTCAGACGAATCATCTCCAGGTATTCCTCCTCCTTCACATCGCTCCGCTGCTCAAAATCCATATCCATCTGCTGGCCTTCGCAAATTTCAAGAGCCGTCAGGCTGAACAAATCCATCACGGCCTTTAAGTGTTCGGCCGGACATTGCGCCATAAACTGATAAGCCAGCACCAGCATTGCGTCACCCGAAAGGATGGCCGTATTATCATTCCATACCTTATGCACCGTTTCTTTTCCGCGGCGTTTATCGGCACGGTCCATCAGGTCGTCATGCAGCAATGTATAATTATGATAGACCTCGATGCCTGTTGCCGGTGAGAATACAGGTCTGACATCTTCCTTATAAAGATTATAAGCCATCAGCATCAGCACGGGGCGGATTCTTTTTCCACCCATGGACAAAACATAGGCAACCGGGTCGTACAACCCTTTCGGAGTACGTTCAAACTGCAAATCCGCAATATGGGAATTTATTTTATCGAGAAGTTCGGAAGCTGTAAACATAAGTATTTCAAATTAGGAATGGCAGAGAATGAAAAGAGGCTGCCTAAAAGCAACCTCTTTACGCAATATTTAAATATATTAACTAAAAAAAACAAAATTACTGCAAGCGGAACATCACAGGTACTGTGTATTTAACACGTACCGCTTTACCACGCTGCATACCCGGTTTCCATTTCGGCATGGAGCTGATCACACGGATTGCCTCTTTATCCAAATACGGGTCAACACCTCTAAGCACTTTAGCATCTACGATACTACCGTCTCTGTTAACAACGAACTGTACGGTTACACGACCTTGAGTTCCGTTTTCCTGAGCGATAGTAGGATATTTGATGTTCTTGCTCAAATACTGCATCAAACCAGCCATACCACCGTTAGGGAATTCCGGCATCTGTTCTACTACCTCGAAGATAGTTTGTTCTTCCGGTTCTTCCTCTTCAACAGCTACGGGAACATATTTGATTTCCACAGCCTGATTGGTTTCTTCAGATGTAGCTATCGTGGTTTCCTCCACATCTGCGTCGTCATCCACGATTGTCAGGGTTTCTGCAATCGACGGAGCTTCGGGGGGCGGTGGAGCCACCTGCTCGGGTTGTTCCGTAATCGGAATGATTTCCTCTTCAAATACAAGGTCGGTAATTGCCTGGCTCGTATCAATCTTGATATCACGTTTTGTCCATTCGAATGCAACGAACATAAACGCGAGCACAATCACGTAACCGACAAGCAGCCAAGTTGACTTTTTGTTCTCCAAGTCTGCCTTAGGTGTCTTTTTAATTTCCATAATTTATACTATAATTATTAGTGTTTCTCATTTTGGGCAAATATAGCACTTTTCCCATGATTGTTCTTGCCCGGCTGTGTTTTTTTACACAATAAGCAAGGCATTTTTATTTTTTTAATTCTTCAAAAGCCTTCGTCAGCTTTTGTAGCGCAAAAGTAACGAGATATTTTAAAAATACCGTATCTTTGGCAAGAATTTTAAATGAAACGTTCAAAAAAATCTACCGAGAGAGAGATTCCTATATAAATTATGGTATAAAATCATTTCATATGAAAAAGATAACAATCGCAATCGACGGCTTCTCTTCGTGCGGAAAAAGCACAATGGCCAAGGACCTCGCCCGTGAAATCGGCTATATTTATATCGACAGCGGAGCCATGTACCGTGCCGTCACTTTATATAGTATGGAGAACGGTATCTTCACAGCCGAGGGCATCGATACGGAAAAACTGAAAAAGCAGATCAACAACATCCGCATATCCTTTCAGCTAAACCCGGAAACGGGACGTCCCGACACCTACCTGAACGGCATCAATGTGGAAAAGAAAATCCGCACAATGGAAGTATCCTCCCGCGTCAGTCCCATTGCCGCCCTCGACTTTGTGCGCGAAGCAATGGTGGCCCAACAACAGGAAATGGGCAAAGCCAAAGGCATTGTCATGGACGGTCGCGACATCGGCACTACCGTATTTCCGGATGCCGAACTTAAGATATTCGTAACTGCCTCTCCCGAAATCCGTGCACAGCGCAGATACGATGAACTGAAAGCCAAAGGAGAGGAAGCCGGTTTCGACGAAATCCTGGAGAATGTGAAGCAGAGGGATTATATAGACCAGAACAGGGAAGTGAGTCCGCTCCGCAAAGCCGACGACGCACTGCTGCTCGACAACAGCCACATGACCATTTCCCAACAAAAGGAATGGCTGGCAGAACAGTTCGAAAAAGTGTGCAAATCATAACGCAAAAAACTGCAATATGGCAAAAGTGGAAATAGATGAAGGTTCCGGCTTCTGCTTCGGGGTAGTTACCGCAATCAATAAAGCAGAAGAAGAGTTATCCAAAAGCGGAACATTATACTGTTTGGGAGACATTGTGCACAACAGCCGTGAAGTGGAGCGTTTGAAAGCAATGGGGCTTATCACCATCAACCACGAGGAGTTCAACCGCCTGCATAATGCCAAAGTTTTATTGCGGGCACACGGCGAACCACCCGAAACCTATATAACCGCCAGGCGCAACAATATTGAAATAATCGACGCCACTTGTCCGGTGGTTCTCCGCTTACAAAAGAAAATCAAGCAGGAGTATATCCAGGAAGACAATGAGGACAAACAAATCGTCATATACGGAAAGAACGGACATGCAGAAGTCCTGGGACTGGTGGGGCAAACCACAGGAAAAGCAATTGTTATAGAAAAGCTGGAAGAAGCCAAGTCACTTGATTTCAGCAAGAGCATACGCCTCTACTCGCAAACCACCAAGTCGCTGGATGAATTTCAAAAAATCGTGGAATACATAAAGGAACATATATCCTCCGATGTCACTTTCGAATATTACGACACCATATGCCGGCAAGTAGCCAACCGCATTCCCAACATCCGGAAATTCGCAGCTTCGCACGATTTGGTATTCTTCGTCAGCGGCAAGAAAAGTTCCAATGGAAAAATCCTGTTCAACGAATGCAAGAAGGTAAATCCCAACTCGCACCTTATCGACAGTGCGGAAGAGATAGACAACCGGTTACTCATTGGCACAGAGTCCATTGGTATTTGTGGAGCCACTTCCACTCCCAAATGGCTGATGGAAGAAATATCCAAGGCAATAAAATCACGAATTTAAAAAGCTTTTGTTATCTTTGCGAGCAGATTTTTTTAAGGTAATTATTAACACTAAATAAAGAGATTGTTATGGGAACAATTAAGTGTATCGGTATTTTAACATCGGGCGGCGACGCTCCGGGAATGAATGCGGCTATCCGTGCGGTAACACGTGCGGCTATCTACAACGGACTTCAGGTTAAAGGCATATATAGAGGTTACAAAGGCTTGGTAACCGGTGAAATCAAAGAATTCAAGAGCCAGAATGTAAGTAACATCATCCAATTGGGCGGTACTATCCTGAAAACAGCACGCTGTAAAGAGTTTACCACGCCCGAAGGACGGCAGATAGCATACGATAACATGAAGAAAGAGGGTATCGATGCTCTGGTGGTTATCGGTGGCGACGGCTCTCTGTCCGGTGCACGCATCTTTGCGCAGGAATTCGATGTGCCCTGTATCGGTCTGCCGGGAACCATCGACAACGACCTGTACGGAACGGATACCACAATCGGTTACGACACCGCCCTGAATACGATTTTGGATGCCGTAGACAAAATCCGCGACACCGCAACTTCTCACGAACGTCTTTTCTTCGTCGAGGTTATGGGACGCGATGCCGGTTTCCTTGCCTTGAACGGCGCTATCGCATCCGGAGCCGAGGCTGCCATCATACCGGAATTCAGCACGGAAGTGGACCAATTGGAAGAGTTCATCAAGAACGGTTTCCGGAAGTCTAAGAACAGCAGCATCGTGCTCGTTGCCGAAAGTGAACTGACCGGTGGTGCAATGCACTATGCGGAACGTGTGAAAAACGAATATCCCCAATACGATGTACGCGTCACAATCCTCGGACACTTGCAGCGTGGCGGCAGTCCTACGGCACATGACCGTATCCTTGCCAGCCGATTGGGTGCTGCCGCAATCGACGCCATCATGGAAGGACAACGTAATGTGATGATAGGCATAGAACACGATGAAGTGGTTTATGTACCTTTCACGAAAGCCATCAAAAACGACAAGCCGATCAAGAAAGACCTGGTTAATGTACTGAGGGAACTTTCCATTTAATAAAGCCCCGATAGGATAAACCCAAGAGGGCCGAAGTGGTTTTAACATTTTCTTTCAGGCACGGAGTGCACAGATTTCATGGTTCTTGTAAACCGGAACCGTGAAATCCATGCACTCCGTGCCTGAAAAATTATCATAATGCAAGAGGTTCTTTAAATTTTCCTCAACAAGTGTTCTATCCGTTTTTTGAGGATTTATAACCACTTCTCCACAATCTTCTCCGTCCTGTTCCACAACTCCTGCATCTGCACATGGCGGGTATACTTCCCGGAAAGATGCTTGGGACGGCAACTCGCATTTAAAGTTCCCGTACGTTTTCCGGCATCCTCATCCAGCAGCAGATGAACGGCTGTTGCAGCTCCTTGCCGGGGAGTACGGATAAAAGGCCGGAATAAGATATCTGTCAGCGGGTCGAACCACATGTGCATCGTTATTATATCGGTAGACACGATACCCGGATCGGCCGCATTCACCACAATCCCTTTTTCCCTGACCCGATTCGCCAGATTAACGGTAAACAAGGTCAGAGCCAGTTTCGTATTGCTATAAACAGGAATGCGCCAGAAACCTCCTCTCTTTCCAAGATGGAAGAAATCCGGAAAGTCGAGACGCCCTATGGCATAAGTACAAGACACCATATTGACAATACGGCTCCCCTTTTCCATCAGAGGAATAAGTTTGCGTGTCAGCAAATAAGGAGCAACATAATTAACACTCACCGTACGTTCCAAACCATCCTCAGTGATGTGACGCCCTGTTTCCATTGTTCCGGCATTATTCATCAGCAGACTGACGGTATCACCCCTTTCCAACATTCTTTCGGCAAAAGCCGCCACAGATGCAAGCGAAGCTAAGTCAATGCCCAATACCTCAATATATGGGTTACCGGTGTCATGCACCAACATATCCCTTACCCTTTCCGCTTTTTCCGGACGGTAACAGGCCATGATTATTTTATATCCGGCTGTAGCCACAGCACGGGTTATTTCCGTTCCCATACCACCGTCTGCACCGGTTATGATAGCAAGTTTCATGTTTACCAAGTATAAATTGCCAATAATAAGAAAGATTCAATCACCCCTTCGCTTCTATTTTCTCTATCTCCTTTTTCAAACAGGCAGGCAGTTCTTCCTGCAAATGCTGATGACAAGCCATTTCTATGGAATACATCCGGGCTATGCAGTAATTACTATGCCTACAGCTGCAACGGGCATTCTCCTCCTTGCGCATACGGTTCACAAAGCCCGGTTCGTTGAGTAGGGCGCGTGCCATCTGTACAGCCTCAAAACCATTGTCCAGCACCTCATCTATCTTGGCACGCGACACCAGTCCGCCCACATATATCAACGGCATCTTCAGTTCTGCACGGAACTTCAGGGCATCTTCCAGGAAATAGGCTTCTTTGAACGGCACAGACGGTATCATCCACCTGCCCGCCATGCGTACTCCATACTTCAACCACCAGCATGTCATATAATGTGTCATGCTGCGAATCGGCATTTCCCCACGCATCACATACATAGGCGCTTTACTTACAAAACCGCCGCTTAATACCAATCCATGTGCACCCGAGCATTCAAGACGCTTTGCCACTTGCATCGTCTCATCTATCTCCATGCCGCCCCGGAAACCGTCACGCATGTTCATCTTCACAAGCACTGCCATATCGCTGCCGGCAGCCTCCATCACTTCATCCATCACCATATCCATAAAGCGCATGCGGTTTTCCAGAGAACCGCCAAATTCATCTTTGCGATGATTGGTCGAAGGCGAAAGGAACTGGCTGATAAGGTAGCCATGTCCGGCATGAATTTCCACTGCATCAAATCCCGCCTCACGGGCCAGATTCACCGCCTTTCCGTAAGCACGTGCCATCTCCGGCAGTTCACCGGCACGCAAACCACGCACAAAAGTAGGTGAATACAGGTTGAAACCGCTGCTGGCACCGACCGGGGTACACCCGCAAATACTCTTATGGGACATGTTTCCGCAATGCCCCAACTGGATTCCGGCGGCGGCACCTTCCGCATGTATCGCATCGGTCAGCTTGCGAAGCCCCGGAATTATTTCAGGGCGCATCCACAACTGGCGGTCAAAAGAAAGCCCGCTCTGAGTAACGGCCGCATAAGCCACAGTAGTCATACCGATGCCTCCTGCCGCAACCGAACGGTGATAATCGAGCAACATGTCCGAAGGAGCATTTCCGGGACACATACTTTCAAAAGCAGCCGAACGGATGGTACGGTTGCGCAATGTCAGCGGTCCGAAAGTAACCGGAGTGAATAATTTTGATTCCATGTGATAGTTTCCTGATTTATGATTTATGGTTTGTCCTTTCAATAGATATAAGGTATGATACGCTTGCGTTTTCCTACCGCCTCATCACCGAATTCTTTCCGGTAACGGCCGTAAATGGCATTGGCACGGGGAACGAGATTGGCAAAAGTCCACCACACAAACACCCATGCGGCAGGCGAAGCAGTAAGTATGGCAAAACCGGTCCATTCTACCAATTCACCGAAATAGTTGGCAGAAGTGACATAGCGATAAAGACCTTTCTCAGGAAGGTAATGATTCGTGTCGCCCGGCTTACGCAAATGGCGAATCACATGGTCGGAATGAAGATTGATAAGCATACCGGCAAAAAACAACAGAAGCCCCGACCACGCATGGGTCTTCAGCAAATAAGCCCAACCACCGGAATACATCCCTTCGGAAGCAAAGTAAAACAGACCGCCAGCCTGCATCATTCCGTTCAGTACATTAAATACAATGCCCATCATCATAATAGTTACCGGCATCCGGCTTTTTCCTTTCAGCAGAAAAGGAAAAATAAACGACCTTTGGAAATAGTGTAGCTGGAACAGCAGGAAGAAAAGATATACCGGCACGGCAAAGCCTGCCCCGCTCCTGCCCCACAACCAAAACATAACGATAAAGACCGGCGCTTCCATCAATACCCACGCCGCCTTGTTACTAATGGAATATCCCCACGATGCAGTACGGAACATCCCATATCCGGCTTTGACGAAATAAAGAGCGATGAATACAAAAAGCGCAATGACGCACATCACTCCCAAAAACAGATGAAACCCTTCTTCGCTCATGTTCTTTTGTTTAAGTGTGACAAATATAGGGAAAACCTGTAACAATCAAATCGTTTTCCCGCAGCAATTATCAAAAACATACAGAAACGGATAACGCAAAGAGCGTGGATGTTTATCCGTTCCGCCACGGGAAAATGAATAAGGTATCGCTGTCCGGCTTTCCAACCGCAACAACGATACCTTATACGACCCGGCAATCCGAGGTCTGTGCTTTGAAACGGATCTACCGCTTCTTAATAGGAATGTATGCTACTTCTTCCAATACATTCTTATATGCCGGACGAATAATGCGCTTACCTTCGAAGTTCAACTCTTCATTACGATGTGCACACCAGCCCACGATACGCGCCATGGCAAACAGCGGAGTAAATATTTCCTGCGGCAACCCGATCATTTCATATACGAAACCGGAGTAAAAATCCACATTGCTCGAAACCGTCTTACCGTTGTTCTTCACACGGCCGAAAACTTCGATGGCTCGTTCTTCCAGCAATTCAAGGAAAGCAAACTCACGCTCTTTCCCTTTCTCGCAGGCAAGGTCGCGGGCAAGTTCCTTTAAAAGTATGGCACGAGGGTCTGAAATGGTATAGACGGCATGTCCGATACCGTATATCAATCCCGTCTTGTTATATACCTCCTTGTTCAGCATACGGGTGAAATAAGTGTCAATCTCGTCTACATTCGTCCAATCCCGGATATTCTCCTGCAAATGGTGGAACATGTCGGTAACCTGGATATTGGCGCCACCGTGAAGCGGGCCTTTCAGGGAACCGATGCCCGCAGCGATGGCAGAATAGGTATCAGTTCCGGTAGAGGACGTTACGCGTACGGTGAACGTAGAGTTGTTACCGCCGCCGTGCTCCGCCTGCAACACCAGCAACAGGTCAAGGGTACGGGCATCCAGTTCCGTATAATCCTTTTTCAGCATATACAGGAAATTCTCCGCGAGAGAAAGATTCTCCTGCGGATGCCGGATATGCAACGAACGGCCGTGAGTGGCATGGCGAAGCATATTGAAAGCATAGGCTATGATGGTGGGGAACTTCGAAATAAGGTCTATGCTCTGGCGCATCAGATTATCGCGCGACGTATCATCGGCCTTCGGGTCAAAGCGGTACATCTCGAGCACGCTTCGCGCCAGGATATTCATTATATTATTCCCTTCAAGCTCGATGATGTTCATCTTCGTTTTCTGCTCCAACGGCATATTATCGTTAATCAGCTCACGGAAAGAAGCCAGTTCCTCCCTATCGGGCAAACGGCCTGAAAGCAGCAGATACGCCACTTCTTCAAAGCCGAAACGTTTCTCCTTGAGAATGGCATGTGCCAAATCCTCAAGATCGTAGCCACGGTAGAACAATTTGCCCGGAATAGGCTTCAGACCTCCGCCCGGAATGCGCTCGTACCCCACTACGTTGCCAATCTTGGTGAGCCCAACCAGCACACCTGTACCGTCTTCATTACGCAATCCGCGCTTCACATCAAACTTCTTGAACAGTTCGTTCTCAATCCGGGTCGCTTCTTTCAGGTCTTCGGAAAGTTTGTAAATCAAATATTCTTTCTTCATAATATTTTTATTTTTTCTGGTTTATGGGGGAATTATTTACGGAAGTTTCTATCCTGTTCACGATTTCCCGTGTAAAAGCCGATGTAGACAATGGGACACCACCCTGCATGAAGCGGGCCAAATCGACTGTAGCACGACCTTCTGTGAAACTCTTCTCCAGTGCTTCCTCTATCAGCAAGGCAGCCTCTTTCCAACCCAGGTGTTCGAGCATCATCACCGCCGAAAGAATCATGGAACACGGATTCACAATGTCTTTTCCGGCAATATTGGGAGCCGTGCCATGAGTGGCCTCAAAAATGGCATGTCCCGTCCTGTAATTGATGTTGGCTCCCGGAGCGATACCGATGCCGCCCACCATAGCAGCCAACTGGTCGGAAATATAATCACCGTTCAAGTTCAGAGTGGCAATGACCGAGTATTCTTCGGGAACAAGCAAGGTATTCTGCAAAAAGGCATCGGCAATGCAATCCTTGACAACAAGACGTCCCTCCGCTATATCTTTTCCAAACTCACGCTCCGCCAGCTCATAGCCCCATTTCTTGAAGCCGCCTTCGGTAAACTTCATGATATTGCCTTTGTGTACCAGCGTTACAGAGGGCAGACCGTTTTCGAGCGCATAACGGCAAGCCGCACGCACCAGCCGCTCCGTTCCCTCTTTAGACACAGGTTTCACGCCAAAAGATGAAGTTTCGGGAAAACGCACCTTGGTCACGCCCATCTCATCATGCAGGAAGCGATAGAACTTTTCGGCTTCCGGTGTTCCGGCTTCCCATTCGATGCCGGCGTAGATATCTTCCGTATTCTCACGGAATACGCACATGTTTACCTTCTGCGGTTCTTTCACCGGCGAAACTACGCCTTTATACCAACGCACGGGACGCAGGCACACATACAAATCGAGTGTCTGGCGCAACGCCACGTTCAGCGAACGGATACCGCCACCGACCGGTGTAGTCAACGGCCCCTTAATACCTACCTTATAAGTGCGGAATGCTTCCATCGTTTCTTCCGGCAACCAGGAACCCGTTTCATTAAATGCCCGCTCACCGGCCAGCACTTCTTTCCATCCGATACTCCGGCTGTCTCCATAGGCTTTCTTCAAGGCTGCATCCACCACAGCCTGCATAGACGGAGTGACCTCTGCCCCTACTCCGTCACCTGTAATAAAAGGTACAGTAATCTTTTCCATATTCTATCGTGCATTTAATGCAGAGCCGGCACGGAACCAGCCTATCTGCTGTTCATTATACGTATGTTGTACTTCGATGCTCTCCTTGCTGCCGTCCTCGTGATGAAGCACCACTTTCAGGTTACGTCCCGGAGCAAAGCCTTTCAAGCCGACAACGGAAAGCAAGTCGTGCTCCCGAATTTTATCATAATCCGCCTTATCGGTGAAGGTCAGCGCCAGCATGCCCTGTTTCTTCAAATTCGTCTCGTGGATACGTGCAAAGCTCTTTGCCAGTATGACACGTACATTCAGGAAACGCGGTTCCATAGCGGCATGTTCACGGCTGGAACCCTCGCCATAGTTTTCTTCGGCAACGACAATGGAAGGAATCCCTTCGGACTTATACAGTTTGGCTGTACCGGACACCGTTCCGTACGTATTTGTAGAACGGTTCCACACTTTATTCGTTTCTCCGTTAAAGGCATTGACAGCCCCCATCAGCATATTGTCCGAAATATTCTCCAAATGCCCGCGGAAACGAAGCCACGGACCTGCCATCGAGATATGATCGGTGGTACACTTACCCTGCGTTTTAATCAGCAAAGGCATATTCAGCAAATCCTCTCCGTCCCAAGCCGGGAAAGGAGCAAGCAGTTGCAGGCGTTGCGACTGGGGAGCCACCGCAATATCCGTCTTTGCATGGGAAGGCGCGATATATCCCTCGCTCCCTGCCGTAAATCCTTCCGGCGGCAGCTCTTCGCCTATCGGTTCGGAGAGTTTAACCTGTTCGCCATCGGCATTGAGCAATGTATCTTTCAGCGGATTGAAACACAAATCTCCGGCAATGGTCAATGCCATTGTCAGTTCGGGAGAGGCTACAAAGGCATACGTATTCGGATTTCCATCCGCACGCTTGGCAAAGTTCCGGTTGAAAGAAGTTACAATAGAATTCTTACGAGTAGGATCATCGGTCACACGCTTCCATTGTCCGATACAAGGGCCGCAGGCATTTGCCATAATTGTAGCGCCTATTTTTTCAAAAGCGTCAATCATACCGTCACGCTCTGCGGTTGCACGTATGCGTTCCGAACCCGGATTGACAATCAGCGGAGCAGCCGCACGCAACCGCTTCTCTGTTACCTGATGCGCCAAAGACACCGCACGGCTCAAATCCTGGTAGGATGAATTGGTACAGGAACCGATAAGCCCTACCTCCATCTTACGGGGATAGCCGTTCTTCAAAACCTTCTCGGCAAACTCCGAAACAGGCGTGGCGGCATCCGGAGTAAACGGTCCGTTGATATAAGGCTCCAATGTGGAAAGGTCTATGTCGATAATACGGTCATAGTATTTCTCCGGATTGGCAACTACTTCATCATCGGCACGAAGTCCTTCGGCAACGGCAGTAGCCATATCTGCCACTTCCGCACGTCCGGTAGCTTTCAGATAGGCAGCCATACGCTCATCATAAGGGAAAAGAGAAGTCGTAGCTCCCACTTCCGCACCCATGTTGCAAATCGTAGCCTTTCCGGTAGCTGAAAGTGAAGCAGTACCCGAACCGAAATATTCGATAATGGCATTTGTTCCGCCTTTTACAGTCAAAATTCCTGCCAGTTTCAAGATAACGTCTTTAGGAGCAGCCCATCCGTTTAATTTTCCAGTGAGGCGCACGCCAATCAAGCGGGGCATCTTCAACTCCCATTCCATACCTGTCATCACATCCACCGCATCAGCACCGCCGACACCGATAGCCACCATTCCCAAACCGCCGGCATTCGGGGTATGAGAATCGGTACCTACCATCATGCCGCCGGGAAAAGCATAGTTTTCCAACACCACCTGATGGATGATACCTGCCCCGGGTTGCCAGAAACCGATACCGTAACGGGAAGAAACATCCCGAAGAAAATTATACACCTCCTCATTCGTTTTGGTTGCAGTGGCAATATCTTCTTTCGCTCCTTTATAAGCCTGAATCAGATGGTCGCAATGTACGGTCGAAGGAACAGCCACCTCATCACGTCCTGCATTCATAAACTGTAATAATGCCATCTGTGCTGTTGCATCCTGCATAGCCACACGGTCGGGCCGAAAGTTCACATAGTCTTCGCCGCGTTTATAGTCTTTCACATTCTTCTCATCGTACAAATGAGCATACAAGATTTTTTCCGCTAAAGTCAACGGACGTTGCAATATCGTCCGAATGCGTTCTATTTTCCCCTCATAAAGTGTATAAAACGCTTTAAGCATTGCTAAATCATATACCATAACCACTCTTTTTTTAAGAAATTCAATATTGTAAATATTACAAATTAATACAATAAACAAATCATAATAAGGAAAAGTTTAACAAAATAAAGCATTTCTTCCCCTAAAGGCTGAGATTTATTACCTTTGCAGGTATGAAAGAACAAGATACAAACAGTCCTATTATACATCTCCAGCGGCAACAGCTTCTGTTGCGTATGGAATACGAATACGAAAAAGAAGAATTCAAGCGACAAACAGAGAACATGGGCGTCGCCCGAAAAGTCAAGCGGGGAGTTTGCTGGTATCCTGCCTCACCGGGTCGAAGTTACTATAACTCGTTGAATCAATTAGTAATAGAAATTACACATACCGGGAACCTCGATATAGAACATAACTTTGAGTTCGGACGCCCCGTCTGTTTCTTCCGTCAATCTGCCGACGGTAAAATCACTTACTTCAATTTTACAGCCACCGTCAGTTATGCTGACGAAGCACGCATGGTAGTGATTATGCCCGGTGCCGGGGCTATTATGGATATACAATCCGCAGATAATCTCGGAGTCCAGCTTTATTTCGACGAAACTTCTTACCGCACGATGTTCGAGGCACTGGAAGATGTCCTGCGTGCAAAAGGCAACCGGCTTGCCGAATTGCGGGATATCCTGTTGGGTACGGTCAAAACCGGTTTCCGTGAGCTTTATCCGGTACGCTTCCCCTGGTTGAACTCCACTCAGGAGAGCGCCGTCAATAAAGTGCTATGCGCCCGCGATGTAGCCATTGTACACGGTCCTCCGGGAACAGGCAAAACCACCACGCTTGTAGAAGCCATCTACGAAACCCTGCACCGCGAACCCCAAGTATTGGTATGCGCCCAAAGCAATATGGCTGTCGACTGGATTTCCGAAAAGCTAGTGGACAGAGGCGTGAATGTGCTACGAATCGGCAACCCCACACGCGTCAACGACAAAATGCTCTCTTTCACTTATGAACGCCGTTTCGAAAATCATCCGCTTTATCCCGAATTATGGAGTATCCGTAAAGAACTGAGGCTACTGGGCGGTAAATCCCGCCGCGGCAGTTACGATGAACGCGAAGGGATACGCAACCGTATGAGCCGTCTGCGTGACCGTGCCACCACATTGGAAATACAAATCAACAGTGAGTTGTTCGACAGCGCCCACGTCATAGCCTCCACACTTGTAAGCAGCAATCACCGCCTTTTAAACGGACGCCGTTTCGGCACACTGTTTATCGACGAAGCCGCCCAAGCCCTGGAAGCCGCCTGCTGGATAGCCATCCGTAAAGCAGACCGTGTAGTATTGGCAGGAGACCATTGCCAGCTTCCGCCTACCATCAAATGTTACGAAGCCGCACGTGGCGGGCTGGAACGGACTTTAATGGAAAAAGTCGTAGCCGGCAAGCCGTCTGCCGTATCTTTATTGAAAGTACAATATCGCATGCACGAAGACATCATGCGCTTCTCATCGGATTGGTTTTACGGCGGAGAGCTGGAAGCTGCTCCCGAAATACGTCACCGGGGAATATTGGATTGGGATACTCCCGTTACATGGCTCGACACATCCGAAATGAATTTCAAGGAAGAGTTTGTCGGAGAAACCTTCGGGCGTATCAACAAAGAAGAAGCAGGCTTATTGCTGAAAGAGCTGGAAGCGTACATTCAACGGATAGGCGGAAACCGGATTCTCGAAGAACGTATCGACTTCGGACTCATCTCACCTTACAAGGCACAAGTGCAATACTTGCGGGGAAAAATAAAAGGCAGCGCTTCGCTACGTCCCTACCGCAGTCTGATAACAGTCAATACCGTCGACGGATTTCAGGGACAGGAACGTGATGTAATCTTTATCAGTCTGGTACGTGCCAATGAAGAAGGGCAAATCGGCTTTCTGAACGACTTACGCAGAATGAATGTAGCGATAACCAGGGCACGCATGAAATTGGTTATCCTGGGAGAAGCGGCTACCCTAAGCCACCATGCTTTCTACAAGAAACTGCTTGAATATGTAAGGACAATTAATGATAAGTAATGGAAAAGAGGGTATGTCAAAACTAAAATCCGCTTGCCATTTGTTTCTTTTCAGATACGGAATCATCAAGCGTATTTTGACACACCCCCTTTTGTCATTCTCCGATTTACACCGGGAATCAGTTGTTTTCCGGACGGAGTTTGCGAACCGTTACGGCTGTCTGCCACATTTCGCTTTCACGCAATGCTTTCAGCTCTTCGTTCAGTTTCTCACGATAGTCGGGTTTGGAATTGCTGTCGATGGAAATCTGGGCTTCATTACCGGACTTCACGCTCTGATACAGTTTCTGTACAACCGGCTTGATAGCATCGTGGAACGGGCCCATCCAGTCAAGTGCCCCGCGTTGGGCAGTAGTGGAACAGTTGGCATACATCCAGTCCATACCGTTCTTTGCAAACAACGGCATCAATGACTGGGTCAGCTCTTCAACCGTTTCATTGAACGCTTCCGACGGAGTATGGCCGTTTTCACGCAACACCTCGTACTGAGCCAACAGCAATCCCTGGATAGCACCCATCAAAGAACCGCGTTCACCGGTCAGGTCGGAAGTTGCTTCACGGATGAAAGTAGTTTCAAACAGATAACCGGAACCGATGCCGATACCCAATGCAAGCGTTCTGTCCAAAGCCTTGCCCGTAGCATCCTGATAGATAGCGTAAGAAGAGTTCAAGCCACGGCCTTCGAGGAACATTGTACGCAGTGACGTACCCGAACCTTTGGGGGCAACCATAATAACATCAATATCCGTGGGAGGAACCACACCCGTACGGTCGCTCCAGGTAATAGCGAAACCGTGAGAGAAGTAAAGAGCCTTTCCGGGAGTCAAGAACGGCCTGATAGTAGGCCATACGGACATTACAGCCGCATCCGACAACAGACACATAACGATAGTACCTTTCTGGCAAGCATCCTCGATGCTGAACAACGTCTCGCCCGGAACCCATCCGTCTGCAACCGCTTTCTCATAAGTCTTACCCTGACGCTGGCCTACGATAACGTTGAAGCCATTGTCGCGCAGGTTGCAAGCCTGGCCGGGACCCTGTACACCGTAACCGATAACTGCGATTGTCTCATCCTTTAAAATCTCACGTGCTTTTTCCAAAGGAAACTCTTCGCGGGTCATTACATTTTCAATAACACCGCCAAAATTCAATTGTGCCATTTTTTAGTTTTAATTTTTATTTGTGGCTTATGCCAACCGATTGATTAATAAATTATTTCTCTACAAATATCACTTTAGAACGGCAAACCGCTTCGCCGCCATTCTTTCTTACTTCTATATCATACGTGCCGTTTCCTACATAGTCCTTATAAAAGGTAAGCTCGTCACCGTAATAACTCTCCGCCACATATGCCATTTCGAAACGGCGGATGCGGCTCTCCTTATACAACTCTATCGGAAACAAATCAAGAATATGCTCGATATAGCGAATGCTGTTCACATGTCCGTTAATATCAATATCGCTATATTTGGCATTCAGGGAAGAAGCCGGTTCCGCAGATGTCACTTTTATACGCGAGGGCTTCTCGATGGGGCAAGGCTCATCGCACACATAATCCACGATACTGCCGCCATGCAAAGCCAGCAGGTCGGCGGGTTTACGGGTCTTGAGGCTAATCATCGCCCATACGGAACGGGCATACCCTATCTTCTTTCCGTCTTTGTCGATAATGGCAAAGTTACGGTCGGTGAAGAGACGGTACACGTTTTCCACCCACGTCCGGATAGAAAAATCCTCGTATTGATACGGCATTTCATCCAACTCGACAGCCAGGCGGGAAAGCACCCACGTATAATTGTCCTCATTCAAGGTAGCAATACCGAAACCGCGTTCCGTGGCATGAAACCCTGCACAGTTCAGCAGATGGTTGCCAAGCACACCCATTGTCAGGCGGCCGGTAAAGTCCACATGGAACGGTTCGGCTACAAACTTATAAGTTCCTATCTTGTTATTCTCACTCATAGTCCTTCTTGTTCTTTACTCCGGCGGTATTTTGCTTCACGATCCGCCAGATATTCGTTTACGCGTTCAAAGCAGCTTGTCGTGATGGCCACGCGGCCGGAACGTACAAATTGGAGTACGCACTCCAAAGCACTCAGCTCTTCATAGAGGTTGGTTATCTCCTCGCTCATGCCGTTCTTTTCTACAATGGAGAACACGGAATTCACCTCCACGATGCGCGCGTTGTATTTACGGATGATTTTGGAAACTTCCGGTTTTTCTTCCAGTATGGGGGTCGTTATCTTATACAGCGCAATCTCATGCTGGTAGATTTCATCGTCCGTGAAATAGTGCGCCTGCAGCACATCTATCTTTTTGGTGATTTGCTTCGTCACCTTCTCGATAGTATCCTTATCCGTCCAGGCTGTAATGGTATATTTATGTACCCCCTTGATAGAGGATGCCGAAACGTTCAAACTCTCGATATTGATTTGCCGGCGGGTAAATACAGCCGTTACCTGATTCAGCAAACCTGCAAAGTTTTCCGAATGAACGATGATTGTATATAATGTCTTGTCCACGTTGGTTTAATTATAATTCATAATTCTCTAACATTCCAGCAACATCTGGTTCACCGAACCGCCCGGCGGTGTCATCGGCATCACATTTCCTTCCTCCTCTACGCAAGCTTCCAGCAGGAACGGGCCGTCTGTTGCAATCATCTCACCGATGGCTTTCGCTAATTCCTCGCGGGTAAATACCCGACGTGCCGGAATTTCGTAGGCGGAAGCAATCTTCATATAGTCGGGATTCATCATCGGAGTGAACGAATAGCGGCGGTTGAAGAACATGGCCTGCCATTGACGAACATTACCGAGGAAGTTATTGTTCAGCAAAATCATCTTGACGGGCGCTTTCTGTTCCATTACCGTACCCAGCTCCTGCAGGTTCATCTGCAAACCGCCGTCACCCATAAAGACGCAAACCGTGCGGTCGGGGCGACCGAAAGTAGCGCCGATAGCGGCAGGAAGACCGAAGCCCATTGTGCCCAAGCCGCCGGAAGTGACGATGCTGCGTTCCTTGCTATATTTAAAGTAACGGGCGGACATCATCTGGTTCTGACCTACATCCGTCACCAAAACAGCCTCATTGTCCGTAGCCTCGCTGACGGCACGCACCACTTCGCCCATGCTCAACTTATCTCCTGCCGGATGCAGTTCGGGAC
The DNA here is from genome assembly GCF_014287405.1 of Bacteroides sp. NSJ-48. Taxonomy (NCBI): domain Bacteria; kingdom Pseudomonadati; phylum Bacteroidota; class Bacteroidia; order Bacteroidales; family Bacteroidaceae; genus Bacteroides; species Bacteroides sp. NSJ-48. The sequence goes on from NZ_JACOOD010000010.1 coordinate 80,417, forward strand.
GGATAACCTTCTCCTCTTCCATCTGTTCGTAGGGCAGGAAGCTGTCCAGCCACTCTTTATGTCCGGCAGGTTTCAGCAATTCGGTTACTGCGGCAAGAGTCTCCTTACAGTTGCCCAATACGGCTACATCCGTCTTTACGTTCTTGTCTATCTCCGCCGGGTCGATGTCGAAATGGATTATTTTTGCCTGCGACGCATACGTAGCCAGCTTGCCCGTAACACGGTCGTCAAAGCGCATACCCACTGCAATCAGCACATCGCATTTATTGGTATTGATATTCGGTCCCAGATTGCCGTGCATACCCAGCATGCCTTTGTTCAGAGGATGAGCCGTGGGCAATGCGGAAAGCCCCAGCAGCGTACATCCCGCAGGCATATCCGCCTTTTCGATGAAAGCACGCAATTCGTTCTGCGCATTGCCGAGTTCCACTCCCTGCCCCACCAATACCAACGGACGCTCCGCCGCATTTATCAGTTCGGCGGCTTGTCGTATGGCTTCCGGTTCCATTTCGGGCACAGGCAGATAACTGCGTACATAATCCACTTCGACAGGCGTGTATTCCGTCTTATCCACCTGGGCATTCTTGGCAAAATCCAGTACCACCGGACCGGGACGTCCGCTCCGTGCGATATAGAAAGCGCGTGCCACCGCCCATGCCACATCTTCCGCACGGCGAATCTGGTAACTCCACTTCGTGATAGGCTGCGTAATGCCTACCAAATCCACTTCCTGAAAGGCATCCGTTCCGAGAAATCCCGTAGCCACCTGTCCGGCAATGACAACAACCGGTGTGCTGTCTATCATGGCATCTGCAATACCTGTAATGGTATTCGTAGCGCCCGGACCGCTGGTAACCAGACATACGCCGACCTCGCCCGACACACGTGCAAAGCCTTGTGCGGCATGAGTAGCCCCCTGTTCGTGGCGAACCAGGATATGATTCAAATTCTTCCGGTGATCGTACAAGGCATCGAATACCGGCATGATGCTGCCACCCGGATAACCGAAAATGGTCTTTACTCCCTGATGCTCCAGAGAGCGCATCAATGCTTCTGCGCCTGTTATTAAGTTTTCCATATCTATTTATTATTGTTTTTCGGGTACGGAATTCCCAATTATTCTATCAGTCTCACAGCCCCTTTATCAGCCGAGCTTACCATACTTGCATACGCTTTCAATGCTTTCGACACCTGGCGGTCGCGGGTTACCGGCGTCATGGGACGGGCAGCCAGCTCCTCATCCGTCAGTTTCACATTGATGGAGCGGTTCGGTATATCTATTTCGATGATGTCACCGTCCTGAATCTTACCGATATTGCCTCCGGCAGCAGCTTCGGGAGAGATATGTCCGATGCTCAGTCCGGAAGTGCCGCCACTGAAGCGTCCGTCGGTAATCAGCGCACACTCCTTGCCCAAATGGCGGGATTTGATGTACGAAGTGGGATAAAGCATTTCCTGCATGCCCGGGCCGCCTTTCGGCCCCTCGTGGGTAATGACAACGACATCGCCGCTGACAACCTTTCCACCCAGAATACCGTCGCACGCAGCTTCCTGCGAGTCGAATACTTTGGCAGGACCGGTAAACTTCCAGATGCTTTCATCCACTCCCGCCGTTTTTACCACGCAGCCGTCCTGCGCTATATTTCCTTTCAGTACAGCCAGTCCGCCGTCCTTGCTGTAAGCATGCTGCAGGTCGCGGATACAACCTTCGGCACGGTCGGTGTCCAATTCCTTATAATAAGTATCCTGCGAACCGAGTGCCAGATTAAACTTTCCGGCAGCGGCACTGGAATATTTCCTGACCGCCTCCTCACAGACATTCGGGCCGGTGATGCAATACCTGTCTATCTCCTCGGCCAGCGTCATTCCGTCTACGCGGCGTACGGCCGTGTCCACCAATCCGCCTTTGGCAAGTTCGTCCATAATGGCAACGATGCCGCCGGCACGGTTTACATCCTGTACATGATATTTTTGGGTATTGGGAGCAACTTTACACAGGCAGGGCGTTTTGCGCGACAGCATATCTATGTCGTCCATCGTGAAGTCCGCTCCGGCTTCATGGGCCACCGCCAGCAGGTGAAGCACCGTATTGGTAGAACCGCCCATTGCAATATCCAGCGTCATCGCATTCAGGAACGCCTCGCGGGTGGCAATGCTGCGGGGGAGCACACTTTCGTCTCCTTCCTCATAATACTTATAAGCGTTTTCAACAATCAGCCTGGCAGCGTCCTTAAACAGTTGCTTGCGGTTTGCGTGGGTAGCCACAATCGTACCGTTACCCGGAAGAGCCAGACCGATAGCTTCGTTCAGGCAGTTCATGGAATTGGCGGTAAACATACCCGAACAGCATCCGCAGGTGGGACAGGCATGTTGTTCAATCTTGGCAACCTCCGCATCGCTCACGCTGTTGTCGGCCGACTTAATCATCGCATCGATCAAGTCGAGATGCTGTCCGTTCCACTCCCCGGCTTCCATAGGACCGCCGGAGACGAACACCGTAGGGATGTTCAGCCTCATCGCAGCCATAAGCATACCCGGAGTAATCTTGTCGCAGTTGCTGATGCACACCATGGCATCCGCCTTATGCGCATTCACCATATACTCCACGCTGTCGGCTATGATGTCGCGCGAGGGCAACGAGTACAGCATACCGTCATGCCCCATCGCAATGCCGTCGTCAATGGCAATCGTATTGAATTCGGCGGCAAAGCAGCCTTGCTTTTCTATCTCTTCCTTTACAAACTGACCTATCTCGTGCAGATGCACATGTCCCGGCACAAACTGGGTAAAAGAGTTGACTATCGCGATTATGGGCTTTCCCATCTGTTCTTTCTTCATGCCGTTGGCCGTCCACAACGCGCGGGCACCTGCCATACGGCGGCCTTGTGTGCTGAACGAACTGCGTAACTGATGTTTCATCTTATCTGTCTCCTTTTATGAAAAAAGCCTTTCTCACCGTAATGAGAAAGGCTTACTATAAATATCTTTACCGTACAAATACATACACAACCTTTCTCACGCTCTTGATGCCACCACCACGACGCGAATAATATGCAGGACTGCCAGGTTTATGGATGTATGCAGGTTCATAACTAAATTATCTTTATTATTCTCTTATCCGTTATTTATGCTGCAAAGGTAAGTGCTTTTTTATAATCTCCAAACAAATTGAAGAAAAAAAAGATATAAACATGAATAATCGTAAGGAAACCATGCTTTAAAATCTTATTTTATCACTTGTCGATTATCCATAAAACGATTCGGATACTTTGCAGAAGTAATGCCAAACACTTACAAAGCACTTAATAATCTGAAAATTACCGGGACGCTTCCTCTCCCGAAGCAAAATATTCGTATCTTTGCGCATTGTCAAAACAGACAATGCAGTATTTACTAATAAAGAAATAACAAATTAATGGAAACAGTAGAAAACAAGTACATCACCTTAGCATATAAGTTGTACACAATCGAAAACGGAGAAAAAGAGTTCACAGAAGAAGCTCCCGCAGAGCACCCGTTCCAATTCATATCGGGACTGGGCCTCACATTGGAATCTTTCGAAAACCAGGTGAAAGACCTGAACAAAGGCGATAAATTCGACTTTACAATCAAAGCCGAAGAGGCTTACGGCGAGTATGACGAGGAGCATGTCATCGACCTCCCCAAAAACATCTTCGAGATAGAAGGCAAGTTCGACAGCGAACGCGTAGTAGAAGGCGCCGTAATCCCCTTGATGACCTCGGAAGGCCAACGTATCAACGGAAGCGTAGTCGAAGTAAAGGACGATGTAGTAGTAATGGACATGAATCACCCCCTGGCAGGCTGCGACCTGAACTTCGTAGGTGAAATCACCGAAAACCGTCCTGCCACCAACGACGAACTGTCGGAAATGGCACGCATGATGAGCGGCGGCGGATGCAGCGGCGGATGCGGTGGCGGATGCAACTGCGGAGACTGTAGCAGCGAATGCTGTAGTTAACGGTTAGTGATTAAGGGTTAGTGATTAAGGGTTAGCGATTAGTGGTTAGTGATTAAGAGGTGGTGATTTGGTTTATCAATGGCACATATTCATAATGCTGCGATTAATCGCTAACCATTAATCACTAATCATTCCCCCTTAATCACTAATCACTAATCGCTAACCGCTAATCACTTACCTGTCATTATTTCCAGGACTACTTTGTCGGTTTCATTCATTCCTTTGGAACCTATCTTCGTGAGGTTTCGGATACTTTGGTCTACATCTTCATCAATAATTCCTTCGACGGAAGTAACGCAACGGTTTTCCATAGCCATGATGGCGGAGAGGACGGCGGTAGAGACGCCGGTAGTTACTTTCAAGGCGCAACTGGGTTTGGCGCCGTCGCAAATCATTCCGGTAAGGTTGGCAATCATGTTTTGGACGGCAAAGGACACTTGTTCGTACGTACCGCCCATGAGCCAGGTAATGCCGCAACTGGAGCCGGTGGCGGCTACTACGCAACCGCACAGGGCAGACAGACGTCCCAGACTTTGCTTGATATAAATCACGGTCAGATGGCTGAGCATGAGGGCACGGATCAACTCTTCTTCCGATTTGCCGTTCTCCTCGGCATAGACCAGCACGGGCAATGTAGCGGAAATACCCTGGTTTCCACTGCCCGAATTACTCATGACCGGTATCATAGCGCCTGCCATACGGGCATCGCATGCACCGGACGTATAAGAAAGGATATGGGAGAATACGCTATCGCCCAAAATCTTGTGTTCATAATTGCCACGTAACATTCTGCCCAGTCCATGACCGTAGTTCCCGTCGAAAGAACGTTCGGCGGCGGCTTTATTCAAACGGGCGGTTTCAAGGATAAAACGGATTTCGTCCAGCGGGGCATTCATGGCAAAGTCATATACCTTCCGCAAGGTCAGGCCTGCGACTTGTGCCTCCTCTTCTCCGCAACCCGCACTTTGCTTGTTTAAAAGGACATCACCGTTACGGGCTATATATATAAAGGTGGTATGGCCGCCGGCTATAATGGCAGTGGCTTTATTCCCGCCGGATTTGCAGCACACCTCGATATAAAGCTTTTCCGTGATATTCTTCTTCAGCGATATATCGATGCGTTTTTCGCCGATAAAGCGTTTTCCCTCTTCTACGGCGGCAGGATTGCTGTCTTTCAGCACTTCCAACTGATACTCCGACTTGCCTATCAGCGCTCCCAAGGCTATAGCTATGGGCAGTCCAATCATACCTGTGCCGGGAATGCCCACTCCCATTGCGTTTTTCAGGATATTGGCACTCAACAAGACATCTATTTTCTCCGGCTTTGCACCCAAGGCTTCGGTTGCTTTCGCCACACATAAGGCAACAGCAATGGGTTCCGTACAGCCAATGGCAGGAACTACTTCGCGCTGTACCAAAGCAATTATTTGTTTTCTTTCGGCTTCAGTCATACCATATATATTTTTATTCAATCCTTATACAAAGATATACGGAATAACAAATAAATACCAGAGTTTACCGCACTTTTTTCTTCTTGTACCTGTTATTACAAAATAATAGCGTATTTTTGCAAACTGCTAAACTGTATTTATTTATCAACATTCAAAAAAGAAGGATATGAATTTTAAGAAGTGGACTACTGCTCTCATGCTTGCCTTAGCCGTTTCGTCCTGCATACAAGACGAAGCGCTCAACTCCGAAGCAGCCATTGACGCCTGTACAGGCGCGGATGTACAATTGGCTCACATCAACAGTGACTCTAAAGAAATAAACATATATGTACATAAAGGGGCAAACCTTGCCAAACAGCAACTGCTGTTTACGCTGCCCGACGGTGCTACCATCAAGGCGGACGAACATTCACCGAATGACATCCTTAACAATTACGATTTCAGCAACGAGTCTCACTCCCGCACCTTCACCGTCACTTCCGAAGACGGCGAATGGACCGCTACCTATACCGTAAAAGTAGTACCTGCCGAAATGCCGGAAACATTCCACTTCGAAGACCTGCTTCCCTCTGCCGGTACCGAATACGACATTTTCTACGAATTCGAACCCGGAACTTCAACCAATGTTTCGCGCGTAGCGCAATGGTCCAGCGGCAACCCCGGCTACAAACTTACCGGCATGACAGACAACCGCACCGGCTATCCTACGCAGCAGGTTACTGACGGCTACCGCGGCAACGGACTGAAACTGACCACTTGCGACACCGGAAGTTTCGGAGCCATGGTGCAAATGTATATTGCCGCCGGAAACCTGTTTATCGGTTCCTTCGACCTGGCAAACGCACTGAAAGATCCTCTGCGTGCCACCAAGTTCGGCATACAGTATTACAAACGCCCCATAGCGTTGAAGGGTTACTTCAAATTCAAGGCAGGAGAGGTTTATACCGATGAAGGCGAAGTACAGAAAGACATGAAAGACCGTTTCGACATTTACGCCATACTGTACGAAGCAAACGAGAACTCCTTTATGCTGGACGGCAGCAACAGCCTGACTTCCGAAAACATTGTAGCCAAAGCTCAAATCAGTGAAGAGGCTGCTGTAGAAACCGATGAATGGACAGCATTCGAGTTACCTTTCGAACCTATGAACGGTAAAGAGATAAACAAGTCGAAACTGCAGGACGGCAAGTACAAATTAAGCATCGTCCTCTCCTCCAGCGTAAAGGGCGCGTACTTCAAAGGAGCAGTCGGCAGCACATTATACGTAGACGAATTAGAACTTATAAGCGAAGAAATCTGATTATAGAATATGAAAAAGCATCATTTTATTTGCACGATAGCCGTACTGCTGGCAATGGTAGCCAACGTACAGGCACAAGAAGAGAGAAACAAAAGTCTTATCAACTCCTATCTGCACGGTTGGGAATACAACATTAAAGCCGGATTCAATATCGGCGGTACATCTCCCATTCCCCTGCCCAAGGAGATACGCAAGATAGACAGCTACGCACCGGGCATCGCCATTGCCATCGAAGGTAATGCCACCAAGTGGTTCGACGAAAAGAAAAAGTGGGGACTTACCCTGGGAGTGCGGTTGGAGAACAAGAACATGACTACCGAAGCCACCGTAAAGAACTACGGTATGAAAATCATCAATACCAACGGCGGAGAGCTGGCAGGTCTTTGGACGGGTGGAGTCAAAACCAAAGTGAAGAACTCCTACCTCACCATTCCCATCCTTGCCGACTACCGTATCAGCAAGCGCTGGATAGTATCGGCAGGTCCGTACTTCTCCTATCTGCTGGAAGGCAACTTCTCCGGACACGTGTACGAGGGTCACTTGCGCACACCCGACCAGACCGGTTCCAAAGTAGAGTTTACCGGTGAAAGCATCGCAACTTACGATTTCTCCAACGAGCTGCGCAAGTTCCAGTGGGGTATCCAATTCGGGGGCGAATGGAAAGCGTTCAAGCATCTCACCGTGCATGCCGATGTAACGTGGGGATTAAACAATATCTTCCAGAAAGACTTCGATACGATAACGTTTAATATGTATCCTATCTATCTGAACTTAGGATTTGGATATGCTTTCTAAACAAGATTTTTTCGTTTTTTGTCGTCACTCGTCACTTTTCGTCTTAATGCATTAAGAACAAGAGTATTAACGGGTAACGATAAGTTATATCAACGGTGATGACCAATATTGGTCGTCACCGTTTTTTCTATAGCATCTTAAATCAAACAGAGCTATCATTCTGTTATTCAGCATAAAATGAAGAGATTATTCTTCTCGTATAAAAAATGTGAAAATCTTCGTTTTCTCCCTAATATCCTACATTTCGTACAAATTGTTCCACTTAACATCAACACTTGGTGCTTAATGTATCGAAAAGCGGTACTTATATTATATTGATAACACTCTTTTTAAAGCTGTCATAAAGATATTCTTTTCCTATATTTCATAGTATTTCGCAGCCGCTAAAGTAGACCTTTATGATGCCCGAATAAGTAGTGATGATTAATTGGGAGCGTCACTTTTTACAAAACTTATCATTCTTAATAACTATATTATTTTTCAACATTTTATACATAAAAGTGACGAGCAAGAAGAAGAATAATTATAAAAAAAGAGTATATCAGAATAGAAATTTTCAAACTTCTATTCTGATATACTCTTTAAAGAATCAATATATTATAAACTACTTATTCACAAATAACTTCAAAGTTATCTACAGTCAAAGTACTACCTCCTGCTCCTTTGAATCTATCCCCATCCTTACTTGAAGAACACACAATAGCAAATTTATATTCATTTCCTACTTTATATTCTTTTCTATAAGTAAACTCTATATTAAATGAAGTAAATTCTTCTTTTTCAGTACCATCAGCAAGTACAGCTGACGCAACAATGTAATCAGAATCATTTATATCATGTCCATTCAAGACAACTTCTTTTCCATCAGCATCCTTAGCTTCATACAATACAGCCTGAATAGCACATTCGTCTTTCTTGCCTTCAATGACATCTCCTTGTATATTTTCTGAAGCATCTAAATATTTATCTCCAGATTTATATTTATATACCCCTCTGAAAAACAAAGGCTTTCCTGAAATCAAGCGTGATGCTTCCACACCGAAAGATGTACATTTTAATCTATCGTTTGTTGGCGGCAATGCAGGTGTCATATCAAATGAACCTGTATATAAAGATCCTGATGTTATTTTGGGGATTAAAAAATTTGCAGCATTGGGATACTCAAAAGTTGTCATTTTAGCAGCATAAGTATTTTCACCTATAGGCTCATTTTCCAATAATACACCGCCTAAAAATCCCGCAGCCGAAGCACCAGATGCCCATATATCATTAGGTAAAAGAGCATTATTTTTTCCTAAACCATATTCCGGATGCTCCCATTCGTCAAAATTAAACTTCATCACTGTATTTTTAGTCGGAGATTTCACTACATACTCCACTATTGTACCATCTTCCGCTGTCACAGCAATAGTCACATCTGATGAAAGATTCATAGCCTTACCACTTTCTACAGAAGAAGTAGCCTTATCAGAAATAGTGAAGGTAGGAACCAAGTTTTTCAAAGCATCCGGATTCTCTTCAACTTTTGCTTCATCTACTCTGAATGTAATCGTATTATCCTCATTAATAACCGGTTGTTCAATTACAATCGCATTCGCCTCATTGGACATATCGAAAGAAAAAGCTGTAATCTTTGCCTCGCTACTTTCAGAACCTGTCAGACGAGTACCCTCGTATACAACTTTTACACTCTGCTTCAAGCCGCCTACAGTAGCATCAATATCCATATCTACCTTTACAGCACTATTTGCAATAGTACCTTTGGCATTGATTGTACAAGACAAGGCATCAACCTTTAAATCTTGAGTACCGGTAAATGTATATACATTACCATTTTGAGATAATACACAATTCTTTAACTCTACATCACCGATAGTAATTCCCATAAAGCTAAAATTGGCCAAAGAGAGATTTATAGCAGAAGGACCGGCCTTTTCAATCTTTATTTTTTGAGGTTCTGAAGGCATTGTAGTCCCCTCTACTGTTACAGTCAATGTACCTTTATAGTTACCGGCCATCTCACTTTCAATGACCTTAGAATAATCCGGCGCCTCATCGTCATCGCTACAAGCGGTAAATAAACTCATTGAACAAATCAATGCGAATAAATAAAACAAATTTTTCTTCATACAAATACTTGTTTAGTTAATAAAATCCCTACATAGTTAAGGGTTAGTTAATATTCTCTTTTATATCGAGGGTGCAAAATAACAGTTTTTAAAGCCTTTAAACAAGGTCTTTAATAAAAAATAGATGTCCTTTTTTTCATATAGGAAGAATTATAAGCATTCTTTACATTATTAAATACTCTTACATGTTCCCGCAAAAAGATACGGTTTCAAACAGTATTTTTATTCTCTAAAAGTCGGGAAATAAAAGATTTATTGTCATTTTTGAAACGTTTTACAAAAAAAATTGTTACCTTTATAAAGTCAAAGCCTTTTATAACAAGGCAAACTGGCACATTAACCTCATTATAAACCCTTAAAGCAATTGATATGTTCAACTCATTCGGCAATATTCTCCGCCTTACCAGTTTCGGAGAATCACACGGTAAAGGCATAGGCGGCGTAATAGACGGATTCCCCGCAGGAATCACCATCGATATGGACTTCGTACAATCGGAGCTCGACCGCCGGCGACCGGGGCAATCACGCATCACTACCTCACGCAAAGAATCCGACAAGGTGGAATTCCTTTCCGGTATCTTCGAGGGCAAGTCCACCGGATGCCCCATCGGATTCATCGTGTGGAACGAGAACCAGCACTCCAACGACTACAACAACCTGAAAGAAGTGTACCGCCCCTCGCACGCCGACTATACATATAATGTAAAATACGGAATACGCGACCACCGTGGCGGCGGACGCTCATCGGCACGCGAAACCATTTCGCGCGTAGTGGCAGGCGCATTGGCAAAACTCGCCTTGAAACAGCTTGGCATCCGCATCACCGCATACACCTCGCAGGTAGGCCCCATCAAACTGGAAGAAAACTATACCGCCTACGACCTCGACCTGATTGATACCAACCCGGTGCGTTGCCCCGACCCGGAGAAAGCCAAAGAAATGGAAGAGCTTATCTTCAAGATAAAGGGCGAAGGCGATACCATCGGCGGCGTGGTGACCTGCGTCATCAAAGGATGCCCCATCGGACTGGGACAACCCGTTTACGGCAAACTCCAATCCGCCCTTGCCGCCGGCATGCTCAGTATCAACGCCGCAAAAGCGTTTGAATACGGCGAAGGCTTCAAAGGACTGAAGATGAAAGGCTCCGAACAGAACGACGTGTTCTATAACAACAACGGACGCATCGAAACGCATACCAACCACTCCGGCGGCATTCAGGGCGGCATCAGCAACGGACAAGACATCTACTTCCGCGTAGCCTTCAAGCCCGTGGCAACCGTACTCATGGAGCAGCACACCGTAAACATGGACGGCGTGGACACCACCCTCAAAGCCCGCGGACGTCACGACCCCTGCGTACTGCCCCGAGCCGTGCCCATCGTGGAAGCCATGGCAGCCATGACCCTGCTCGATTTCTACTTGATTGACCGTACTACACAATTATAACAAACGGGTGATAAAGTAATAGGATATCACCTCATCATTTCACATTATTATTATGGAAATAAAGAAATATATCGCAGAGAACGAATCCGGAATGCTGGAAGAACTGTTCAGTCTTATCCGTATCCCCAGCATCAGTGCCAAACCCGAACACCACGACGACATGCTGGCGTGTGCCGAACGCTGGGCGCAACTGCTGCTCGCCGCCGGTGCAGACGAAGCACTGGTAATGCCTTCGGCTGGCAATCCCATCGTATTCGGACAGAAGATTGTAGACCCGAAAGCCAAAACCGTATTGATATACGCACACTACGACGTAATGCCCGCCGAACCGCTGGAACTCTGGAAAAGCAATCCCTTCGAGCCCGAAGTACGCGACGGCCACATCTGGGCGCGCGGTGCGGACGATGACAAAGGACAGTCCTTCATCCAGGTAAAGGCTTTTGAATATCTGGTAAAGAATAACCTGCTGACTCATAACGTCAAGTTCATCTTCGAAGGAGAGGAAGAGATTGGCTCGCCCAGCCTCGAAGGCTTCTGCCGGGAACACAAAGAACTGCTGAAAGCCGACGTAATCCTCGTGTCCGACACCAGCATGCTGGGTGCAGACCTTCCCTCGCTGACTACCGGCCTGCGCGGACTTGCCTACTGGGAGATAGAGGTGACCGGTCCGAACCGCGACCTGCACTCCGGACATTTCGGCGGTGCGGTGGCCAACCCCATCAATGTGCTTTGCGGAATGATAAGCAAGGTGACGGATGCCGACGGACGCATCACCGTTCCCGGCTTCTACAACGATGTGGAAGAAGTGCCGCAGGCGGAACGTGAAATGATAGCGCACATCCCGTTCGACGAGGAGAAATACAAAAAGGCTATCGGCGTAAACGCCCTTTTCGGCGAAAAAGGATACAGCACGCTGGAGCGCAACAGTTGCCGTCCGTCTTTCGATGTATGCGGCATCTGGGGCGGCTATACGGGCGAAGGTTCCAAAACCGTACTGCCCTCCAAGGCATACGCCAAAGTATCCTGCCGACTGGTTCCGCATCAGGATCATCACAAGATTTCGCAACTGTTTGCCGATTACATCATGGCTATCGCTCCCGATACCGTACAGGTAAAAGTCACCCCCATGCACGGCGGGCAGGGATACGTATGCCCCATCACGCTCCCGGCATACCAGGCTGCGGAGAAAGGCTTCGCCAAAGCTTTCGGCAAAAAGCCGTTGGCAGTACGTCGCGGTGGCAGTATTCCCATCATCTCCACATTCGAGCAGGTATTGGGCATCAAAACCATACTGATGGGATTCGGTCTGGAGTCCAACGCCATCCATTCTCCCAACGAGAACATTCCGTTGGATATACTGCGCAAAGGAATCGAGGCAGTTGTTGAATTCCATCTGAACTACTGACACCTGAAAAGATTTCAGAGCTGCAACCGGAAAATACGGAAAGGATTATAACCGGATATAACTTTACTCGAACGGCTTGCGGAATGTACAACCGCTTTTCCATTCGGAACAACCGTAAGCCGTTTTTCCTTTAATAACCGTTCCTTTTCCGCAAAGCGGGCAAGGCTGGCCTACCAGCGCATCGGCAGGTTGCTTCTCACCGGCTGCCTGCTCCGTTTTCTTCGTTGCAGACTTCCGCGGCGCTCTTTTCTTCGGTTCTTTTTTCGGTTTATCGGATGCGGCAGCAGCTTTTTCCCCCTTACCCTTTTCTAGCACGGGAGCCTGTATTGTGATATGACGGTTGCTGTTATCGGAAAGTACACTCATCACAATCTCCGATACCATCTGCTTCAGCTCCTCCAAAAACTGTCCGGCATTATAGGTACGCTTCTCTATTTCACGCAACTTCTTTTCCCATATACCCGTCAGTTCGGCAGATTTCAACAACTCTTCGTGGATAATCTGAATCAGTTCCACACCCGTAGGGGTAGCTATCAGGTTCTTTTTCTCCTTACGGATATAGTTGCGCTTGAAGAGCGTCTCGATAATGGCGGCACGTGTGGAAGGACGGCCGATGCCGTTCTCTTTCAAGGCATCGCGCAGTTCGTCGTTGTCCACCAGCTTACCGGCAGTTTCCATGGCGCGCAGCAAGGTGGCTTCGGTGTACGGACGCGGCGGTTGCGTCCACTTCTCGTACAGGTCGGGCAGGTGCGGGCCGCTCTCTCCCACCACAAAGGCGGGGAGCACGTTCTCTTCTTCGCCGCCCTTCTCCTCTTTTTCCTCCTGCGACTGTGCCGAGGGCGTGCCGAATACCACACGCCAGCCGGGTTCCAGTATCTGCTTGCCCGAAACCTTAAACTCTATCTGCTCCACCTCGCCTATTACGGTGGTTGTAGCGAACAGACAGTCCGGATAGAACACGGCAATGAAACGGCGTGCAATCAGGTCGAATACGCGGCGCTCCATATCCGTCAGGTTCTGGGGCGGCTGGCCGGTAGGAATGATGGCATGGTGGTCCGTCACTTTCGAGTTGTCGAACACCTTCTTCGACTTCGGCAGAGTAGCCCCGTCCAACGGAGCAGTCAACGCCTGATAATCGCGCAGTCCCTTCAGTATGCCGGGACATTTGGGATAGATGTCGTCACTCAGGAAAGTGGTATCTACACGCGGATAGGTCGTTACTTTCTTTTCGTAAAGCGACTGGATGGTTTTCAGCGTCTCATCGGCGGAGAAAGCGAATTTCCGGTTGCACTCCACCTGCAGGGAAGTCAGGTCGAACAGACGGGGCGGAGCCTCTTTCCCGTTCTTACGGGTGACGTTCGTTATGGTAAAAGGAGAATTCTTTATCTGTTCCAGCAAAGCCTCACCCCGTTCCCGGTCTGTGATAGGTTCTATTCCCCGGTTATCTTCGGGTTTGGCAGCTTTGGCGGCTGCCCCTTCTTTCTGTTTTTCCGCTTCCAGCACCAGTTCCTCATCGCTCTTGCGGAGAATGGCGGAGAAGGTGGTGTCGCGATACACCGTCTTCAGTTCCCAGTATTGCTTGGGAACGAAGTTCTGTATTTCGAGCTGTCGGTTTACGATGAGCGCGAGCGTAGGCGTCTGCACACGTCCTATGGAAAGCACCTGCCGGTTCTGCCCGTACTTCATGGTGTACAGGCGGGTGGCGTTCATGCCCAGCAGCCAGTCGCCGATGGCACGCGAAAGCCCCGCCTCGTACAACGGCTGGAAATCGGACGCATCCCTCAGTTTGGCAAACCCTTCGCGGATGGCTTCTTCCGTCAGCGAGGAAATCCACAGACGCTTCACCGGACAACGCGCACCGGCTTTCTGCATCACCCAACGCTGAATCAGCTCTCCCTCCTGTCCGGCATCACCGCAGTTTATAATCATGTCGGCATGCTGCATGAGGTTCTCGATTACGTGGAACTGGCGTTCGTAGGTAGGGTTGCTGATAAGCTTGATGCCGAAACGGGGCGGAACCATAGGCAGGCTGCCCAAGCTCCACGACTTCCAGTTGGGTGTGTATTCGTGCGGTTCCTTAAGGGTACAGAGATGCCCGAACGTCCAGGTCACCTGGTATCCGTTTCCCTCGATGTACCCGTCTTTCTTATCTTTCGCTCCGAGTACATCGGCTATGTCACGCGCCACGGAAGGCTTTTCGGCAATACAAACTATCATTCGCTTTTCTTTTTTAGGCAATGCAAAGATAATGCAAAAATTCGATTAAGCGAGCCGGGGAAGGAAGTTGTTCTTGTTTCAGACACAGAGATGCAGAGACACAGAGTCTTAAAAACGGCTCTTTTCATGTAAGGCTGTTCCTCTCCCTATCCCCTCTTCTGCTCTGTGTTTCCGCATCTCCGCGTTCACATTCCTCCCCGCGTTTCAGTGCCTCCGTATCCCTCTTTTAGCACAAAATTAAAACAGAACTATACAAAATTAGCAATCAAATAAACATTCCGTACCATAAAAAAAACATTAGAGTCCGCAGATACATGGAAAAAGGCGTAATTTAGCAATCGAGGAACAGTCTCCGAAAAAACAATTATAAAACTAATAATATGGTAAAACAAATCTCAGTGAAGCACATAGCCTGCCTATCCCTGCTCAGTACATCAATGGCACACGCTGCCGAACGTCCCAACATCATCTACATCTTTACCGACCAGCATACGGCAAACGCCATGAGCTGCGCCGGAAACCCGGACTTGCACACGCCCAATCTGGACAGACTGGCTGCCGCCGGTATCATGTTCCAGAATGCTTACTGTACCGCACCGCTCAGCGGCCCTTCACGCGGCGCCATGTTTACAGGATGCTATCCAGGCACAACAGGACTGTTGGTCAACGGTGCTCCGCTACAAGAATCGCTCCAGACACGAACCCTGGGCACACTGGTAAAAAATGCTGGATACGAATGCGCCTACGGCGGCAAATGGCATGTGCCCGAACTCGATATCCCGGATAAAGTGCGAGGATTCGACCAAATTTACAAACACAGCGATGACGGACTGGCAGAAGCATGTGTGGAATTCCTTTCGCGCAAACACAACAAGCCTTTCTTCCTGGTAGCTTCTTATGACAATCCGCATAATATCTGCGAATATGCACGCAGCCAGAATCTTCCCTACGGCAACCTGGACATACCCGAAATACGCAATTGTCCGGGACTTCCCCCTAACTTTGCCAAGAATCCGTACGATGCCGATGTCATCGAGAAAGAAAGGGAAAACAATTTCAACGTCTACCCCACCGCCACTTTCACCCCCGAAGACTGGCGTATGTACCGCTACACATACTACCGCCTCGTAGAGAAAGTAGACCGTGAAATCGGCAAGATTGTAGACGCCATCGACAAGAATAACTTGTGGGAGAATACCGTCGTTATCTTCTCCAGCGACCACGGAGACGGAATAGGCGCCCACCACTGGAACCAGAAATCGGCCCTGTACGAGGAAGTGGTAAACATCCCGTTCATCGTAACCCTGCCCGGCAAGAAACATGCCGGCACAAAGCTGCCGCAGCTCATCAGTAACGGTGTGGACTTCTTCGCTACCGTTTGCGACTGGGCAGGCGCCAAACTGCCGGAAGACGCTGACGGAAAGTCGTTCCGCAAAATAGCCGAAGAAGGCAATCCGCAAGCTCCCCACCAGGAGTATGTCATTACCGAAACACAATTCGACGGCAGCAAGACACGGGGCTGGATGGTACGCACCGCACGCTACAAATATGTATTGTACGACAAAGGAAGACACCGCGAACAACTGTTCGACATGCAGAACGACCGGGGCGAGACAAGAAACCTGATGATGGAGAACGCCTATACGAAAGTGGCGCAGGAACATCGTGATATTCTTGAGAAATTCATGAATAGCCATAAAATCAGACCGACGCGTCCCAAATTGCACGATGTACCGGGAAAGGTGCTCACAAAAGCAACCAAACATTAAACCGCCATCAGACCAAGAATCAATAAACTTATATAACGCTGTATATGAATAAAATAGTATCCACCATCATTTTCTTCAGTCTTGCAGCCACTGCACAGGCGCAAACGGCCGGAGAAGCCACCATCAGGCTCACCGGCACAACGCTGATGCACGAAATGCGTGCAACTCCCTCGCCGCTGGACGGCGCTGAAATCAGCGACCGTGCCGTGTCTTTCCAATGGCCGCTGCCGGCAGGCCTCAACATCCTGCGAAGCGGACTGGACGGTGCGGAAGAGAACACCCCAAAAAAAGAAACAGACAAAAGCAAGCTACGCTACTTCCTGCGCTACTCGCAAACTCCGGCATTCAAGCCGGAAGCGACCGTACAGGCCGAGACGCGCTGGCCGTTCTTCAACCCCAAACAGGATTTGGCTCCGGGCACATGGTACTGGCAATACGGCTATGTTACGGACGGAAAGACCGAATGGAGCGATACGCTGCAATTTACGGTAAACAACAATCCCCGGAAATTCTGCCCGCCCGCACTGGATGCCGTACTTAAGAACCTGCCTGCCCACCACCCCCGCGTATGGCTCGACAGGGACGAATGGGACGGTTTCATAAAGCGCAGCGAGGGCAAAGCCGAACGCAAGACTTACCTCAAACGTGCCGACAAAGTACTTGCCACCCCGATGAAGTCGGTAAACGACATCAACTCGGACCTGGCAAAAGGGCTGGCTAACGAGATGCAGAAAAATGCCATGCTCACCCGCGAAAGCCGCCGCATCATCGACAGCGAAGAAGCGAATACCGACGTACTTATCCGCGCCTACCTGCTCACCAAAGACCGCCGCTATGCCGACGAAGCCGTGAAGCGCGTCAAGGAGATGGCCACCTGGGGAGACAACAAAAACGTGGTGGGCGACTTCAACGAAGCCACCCTGCTTTCGCTCTGCTCCATGGCATACGACGCACTGTACGATGTTCTGGACGATGCCACGCGCAGATTCCTGCTGAACGAAATAAAAGCATTCGGCAACAGCATGTACATGCACGATATCAACCGCCTGGAAAACCACATCGCCGACAACCATGTGTGGCAGATGACTTTCCGCATCCTCACCATGGCAGCCTTTACCGTTTACGGTGAACTGCCCGAAGCCGATGCGTGGACGGACTATTGCTATAACCTGTGGCTCGCCCGCTTTCCCGGCCTGAACAAGGACGGAGCCTGGCACAACGGCGACTCCTACTTCCACGTCAACATCCGTACACTTGTAGAAGTGCCCTATTTCTATACCCGCCTCACCGGCTTCAACTATTTCTCCGACCCCTGGTATCAGGGAAATGCCCTGTACGTCATCTACCAGCAGCCGCCATTCTCAAAATCGGGCGGCAACGGCAGCTCGCACCAGAAGATACTTACCCCGAGCGGTACGCGTGTTGGCTACGCCGATGCTCTGGCGCGTATGACCGGCAATACATTTGCCGCAGATTACGTGCGCCACATCAGCGCCCGCCAGCCCGACATACTCGAACAGGGAAGCACCTCGAAAGCCGGCGGCCTTGCATGGTTCCGCCTGCAATGCGACAAGCCCTTGCCGGACGGGCCGGGTTTGAAAGACCTTCCCATGGGACATGTATTCCCACAGAGCGGACTGGCCTCGTTCTCCACCAACCTGGACGATACCGGCAAAAGCGCAATGCTCAGCTTCCGCAGCAGTCCTTACGGCAGTACCTCGCACGCCATAGCCAACCAGAATGCTTTCAATACTTTCTGGAACGGCCAGTCGCTCTTTTACAGTAGCGGACACCATACCAGCTTTACCGACATACACGGCGTTTACTGCCACCGCGCCACCCGCGCCCACAACACCATTCTGGTGAACGGCATGGGACAACGCATCGGAACGGAAGGTTACGGCTGGATTCCCCGTTACTATGTCAGCGACAATATCAGCTATGTGGCAGGCGATGCTTCCAATGCTTACGGAAAGGTTATCTCTCCGCTCTGGCTGCTACGCGGCGAACAGAGCAACCTGGAATTTTCCCCTGAAAACGGTTGGGACGATACCGGTCTGAAAATCTTCCGCCGCCACATCGTAACTTTAGGCAAAAGCGGTTATTCCTTTATATACGACGAGCTGGAAGCCGAAGAACCCGTGACCTGGAGCTACCTGCTACATACGGTTACCAACCCCATGAATGTGGACAAGACCCGGGAATACGTACACATACAGGCCACCAGCAAGGACGGTGCGTCCGATGCCTATCTCTTCTCCTCCGGAACGCTGGAAACGGATACGACCTCCCGGTTCTTCGTACCTGCCGTCAACTGGCTGCGTGCCGATGAGAAGGGACACTTCGCACCCTATCCCAACCACTGGCACTTCACCGCAACATCGGACAAGCAGAAAGTGTACCGCTTCGCTACAATTGTGTACACACATGCCAAAGACAATGATGCGGAAAACGCACAAGCTGCTCCCCGCAAACTGAAAGACGGTAGTATCCAAATCGGTGACTGGAATATCAAAGCAAACATATCCACTGCCGGAAAGCCTTCTTTCGAGGTACGCAACACGCGCAAAGACTGCGACGCAAGCATCAGTTACAAGGATTACGGTGCAACCGTGATACACGATAACGGCAAAAAGACCGAGTTGAAAGACGAAGTTCCCGAACTGGAAATCTAACAGCAAGAAAACATATACGGACACATGAAGAAACTGCTACTGCTCACAATCGCAATCTGGTACCTGACAGCCGGCTGTTACAGCCAGACAGACTGGAAAAGTTTCATGTCCCGGCAGGACATGACCTGGACCCGCCTGCCCCAAACCTGGTACGAAGCCCCCTTCATGGGAAACGGCAGCATGGGTTCCTATATCTGCAAAGAACCCGGAAAAAACGCCATACGGGTAGATGTAGGCAACAGTATGGTACACGACCACCGCACAGACGATGCGAGCATCTATGGAAGAGGCCGGCTGCTTATCGGTTATTTTCTCCTGCATCCCGTGGGAGAAATAAAATCCGGCGACCTGAGGCTGGACTTATGGAACGCTGAAACCACCGGGTGTATCCGTACCACCCGGGGAGAGATAAAGCTAAGAGCCTGTGTCACTTCCGAGAGTCCCTATATCCTGGTCGAAGCCGAAGCTACGGCAGGCGAAAAGGAGTTCACCTGGAAATTCTATCCGGAAAACACGGATTCGCCGAGGCAGTTGAATGCAATCCGGAAGGGTAACAAGAACCACCTCAAAAAAGACTATGTGTCCAATCCCGCCCCGCAACTGTCCGCACGCAATGGGCTGAACCTCTGCTGGCAGCCCCTGCTTGCCGGCGGCGGTACTGCCACAGCCTGGAAAGAGATAAGGAAAGAGAATACAAGCACGCTTATCGTAAGCAACGCACATTCCTTTCCCGGAACAGAGGCTTTGCAAAAGGCGGAAACGGCACTGGCAAGCCTGCAGGAAGCCGACCTGCCCGTGCTCCGGAAAGTACACCGGGAATGGTGGCATAACTACTATCCGCAAAGTTTCGTGAGCCTTCCCGACAAGAAGATGGAGAATTTCTACTGGGCGCAGATGTACAAGCTGGCATCGGCCACCCGCACCGGCGGCGGACTGCTCGACAACAGCGGTCCCTGGCAAGTGCTGACTCCCTGGCCCAATGCCTGGTGGAACCTGAATGTGCAACTGAGCTACTGGTCCGTATACCCATCCAACCGGCTGGAACTGGGCATGCCGCTGGTGGATGCGATAGGAAACAATCTGGATAACCTGATAAACAACGTTCCCGAACCCTACCGGAAAGATGCCGCCGCACTGCCCGTAGCCACCGACTTTACCCTGACGGGAGCAACGGTGAATGTTCCCGGAACCGAAAAGAAAGCCCAGGTAGGCAACCTGACGTGGATTTGCCATAACCTCTGGCTACAATACCGCTTCAGCATGGACGAATCGATATTGAGGAGTACCCTGTACCCTACACTGAGACGGGCCGTCAATTTCTATCTGCCTTTCCTGACAGAAGACAAATCGGGCAAGCTTCATTTGAAAAGAACCTATTCTCCGGAGTACGGTACTGCCGAAGACTGCAACTACGACATCGCCCTGTTGCGCTGGGGATGCAATACATTGCTCGAGGCAAGCAGGATTCTATCTGTCGATGACGAGCTGATACCCCGCTGGAAACAAGTTGCAGAATACCTGACCGACTACCCGCAAGACGAAAACGGCATGATGATAGGCAAGGATGTACCTTTCAGCCGCTCGCACCGCCACTACTCGCACCTGCTGATGTTCTATCCGCTCTACCTGTTGAATGCCGAGCAGAACGGCAGCAAGGAACTTATGGAAAAATCCGTAGAGCACTGGCACAGCCTGCCGGGCAATATCCTTGGATATACTTATACGGGGGCTTCTTCGCTGTATGCGGCATTCGGCGAGGGAGACAAGGCGCTGGAGAAACTCAACGGCCTGTTTGCCCGCACCCTGCGCCCCAACACCATGTATATGGAAAGCGGACCGGTTATCGAGACCCCGTTGTCGGGCGCACAGTGCATACACGATATGTTGCTGCAAAGCTGGGGCGGAAAGATACGTGTGTTCCCTGCCGTACCTTCCCAATGGAAAGATGTACAGTTCAAGGACCTGAGAACCGAAGGCGCTTTCCTCGTATCCGCTGTGCGGAAAGGCGGAAAGACAAGCTTCATCCGTATCAAAAGCCTTGCCGGAGAACCGTGTATCCTACGCACCGATATGGCAAATCCGGTTGTAAAGGCAGGCAATGCCACATTGACCCTGCAAAAAGAGGGTGAGTACCTATTGGATTTAAAGAAGGGAGAAAGCGTAATCCTGACTGCCGCAGGGGGGAATATTCCCGTCATAAGTCCTGTCGGCGGAGAAGGAGAAAATTATTTCGGACTGAAATAGAAGGGCGGCTTTAGCGGAATGAAAAACAATCGGTAAGCAAGCCCCCGCAAATACCCGTAAAAACAGCCTGGGTTTACGTATTCAGCGTAATCCCAGGCTGTTTTTATATACCTGTCCCATACTTTTTCTACAAAAATATAAGAAAACTGAACAGAACTAAAAGCCAAATCAACGATACTGTAGAATTACAACACACACTAAAAAGCGATTGAGCGGGAAAGAACCTAATTTAGCAAACACAAAAACAAATTGTTATTACTATCATAGATTCCGTATGAAAAACATCCAAAGAATCGTCCTTGTAAGACAGAGATAATAGCTTGATTGATAAGGAAAAATCGCTTATTTTTTTTATTTGTTCCGTTATCCAATATCACTAATTTTGCAAAAGGCAATTTGGGAATATAGCCCAATGATACGGTTAAAGACAAATAAAATAAAGCTTGATGGAGTTATATAGAACAAATGATACTGTAAATGATACCGTAAATGATACTGTAAATTCCAAAGAGCAGGAAGTCTTAGATATCATCAATCAATATCCGGGACTTAATTCGTCTAAGATAGCCAAATTGATAGGGAAAAGTACATCTACTACTAAGCGCTATTTAAATTCTTTAGTTAGATTATGAATATTTGTCATCACTCATCACTACCTACATTAACCTACTGATTATAGGACAATTGACGTAGTAAAAAGAACATTATAACAGTGACGACCAATATCCGGTCGTCACTGTTTTTAAGGTACATTCCGTTATATCTTACTCTGCAACACACTGATTTACAACCCTTACATACACTTTATGCGACCCTTGCCCCAATGTTGTTAAAATACCTTTCTCCACCAGTAAATTGAGGTCATTCAACGCCTTGTTCTTCAAAAGTCCCGTAATTCCGCTGTAATCCTTGCGCGTAATGAAAGGATTTGCATCCAAAAACGCGCATAGTCTGCGGTAACGTTCCGCACCGCTGATATCCTCACTGTGCCGGAAGCCATACCCTGCCCTTACACGTTCCACAAATCCGGCACACTGTTTCCGGAAGCCGGGCGATACGCGGAAATGCACCTTGCCGAAAAATATCGTCTGCGCATGGATTTCCTTCTTGTCCATGACGGGACGCGCTGTCAGTCCCGCCGAGAAATGTCCCATATTGCCCAACTGTACATGATGCCCTTCGGAAAGGTAATAGGAGATGCGGCTTTCCAATGCAGCAAGCACTCCCTCGACGTCTCCGGGAGTAAAACTGGTTGCCTGTGAAATATCGCTGACCAGACGTTTGCCGGTGATAGTCCCCTTGTTCACGATGCGGGGATACATGGGTTGTAATTCGCCGTCTCCTTTCGGGTTGGGCTTTCTTTGGAAATCATACTCTGCTGCCATTGTCGTTCTGTTTTTTTAGTTATGTAATAATTGAAAATCCTGTTGTATCGGTAGCTTACGCCATTCGGCCGCATAAATTCGGATATTCTCCGCGGTCCGTTCGGGAAAAGCCGGAAGATAAACAACGCTTTGCTTCGTTGTTTTTATTTGTCCGGACCATGCAAAATGCCATTATGCTTACAGTAAAACCCCGTTTTGCAGTTGCAGGCCCGGCGGTTGCCGGCTGCGGGCTGTGGGGCCCGCATATGAAGGCTCTTCGGCCCGCAATTGCAAAACGGGGTTTTACACCTTGTAAAGGTACAAAATCCATCAGGAAAAGTCAAGTTTTCAACGGTTTGTTTTCCGATTATTTCCATTTATTTCCGGAGATAAATGCTGGCAAAAATCTTAAAACAAAAGGGCGGATTTGCTTGCTTCCGGCCCATTTTATGCGTATCTTGCAGAGCCTAAGAGAAACGCTCTTATCTCCACTAAATTTTTCCAAACAACCAACACCGGATGAGAATAACCTTTATCAAGGAAAACCGTGACGCGGGCACGGAAAGTATCAGCACCTGCGATACAGCCGCATTTATTACCAGAATCAAGTCGGAAACCAAACCCGGACACGTCAGTGCATTACGCACCATGCTCGAATATACAAGCCATGGTAGCGGCGGAACCTACGGACATATCGACAAGCTCCCCCGCATATGCCCCGCTACGGAGTACGGACGCAACCGCGAGGGCGAACGGCGGATGAAACGCTACAACGGCATCGTACTGCTGGAAGTGGGCGGTCTATCCGGCATGTCCGAAGCGGAACTGGTAAAAGAACAGGCGGCACTCCTTCCCCAAACCTATGCGGCTTTCGCAGGAAGTAGCGGACGGAGTGTGAAGATATGGGCGCTGTTTGCCTTACCGAACGGCAAACTTCCGCAGCGGGAAGAAGAAATCAGCCTGTTCCATGCACATGCCTACCGCATGGCGGTACAATGTTACCAGCCCCTGCTTCCGTTTCCCGTAACGTTGAAAGAACCCTCGCCTGCCGATACTTTCCGCATGACGCTGGACGAAACGCCTTACTTTGCTCCCGATGCCGTGCCTTTCTGTCTCGAACAACCCGTGACGATGCCCGGCGAGCGGACATTCAACCAACGAAAATTGGCGGAAAACAACCCTTTAAAGCGGTTGCAGCCAGGATTCTACTCCTCGCAAACTTTCACTCTGCTGTTTGAAACAGCCCTGGGTCGTGCGCTGGACGAAGTGGAGAACTGGCAGCGCGACCGGGATGATTTTCACCCGCTGCTTATCTCCATAGGCGAGCAATGCTTCAAAAGCGGCATCCCCGAAGAGGAAGCCGTCCGGCAGGTAATGATGCACTACCGACGGCAGGCAGACGAACAGACGGTGCGCACCGCACTGCACAATCTCTACCGCGAGTGCCGGGGATTCGGCAGAAAATCCGTACTGACTCCCGAACAGGACACGATGCTGAAACTGAACGAGTTCATGGAACGCCGTTACGAATTCCGGTACAACCAGCTGATGGGTGATTTGGAATATCGCCAACGCGACTCCATCCACTTCTATTTTCATGTAATGGACCAGCGAGCGCGCAACAGCGTGGCTATGGATGCCCTGCAAGAGGGATTGCGTGTGTGGGACAGAGACGTGAACCGCTACCTGACCTCTAACCGCGTGCCGCTGTACAATCCAGTGGAAGAATACCTGTGCGGCGTAGGCCGCTGGGATGGCAAAGACCGCATCCGTGCGCTTGCCGGACTTGTACCCTGCAACAATCCGTATTGGCGTGAGCTGTTCTACCGTTGGTTTCTGAACATGGTGGCGCATTGGCGCGGACTGGGCAACAGGATGCACGCCAACAGCACATCACCGCTGCTGATAGGTGCACAGGGTTACCGCAAGTCCACCTTCTGCCGTATTATCCTTCCTCCCGAACTTCGCTTCGGCTATACCGACAGTCTGGATTTCGGCAGTAAACGCGATGCGGAAATGTACCTGGGGCGCTTTCTGCTGGTGAATATCGACGAGTTCGACCAGGTGAGCATCCATCAGCAAGGCTTTCTGAAACACCTTCTGCAAAAACCCGTTGCCAACCTGCGCAAGCCCTACGGAAGCAGCATTCAGGAGATAAGGCGGTATGCCTCGTTCATCGGGACGAGCAACCACAAAGACCTGTTGACGGACAGCAGCGGCAGCCGCCGTTTTGTATGTGTGGAAGTGACTGCTCCCATTGATACGAACGTGACGATAAACTACCGCCAGTTGTATGCACAAGCCATGCAAGCGATACGCAGCGGTGAAAGATATTGGTTTAATGACAAGGATGAAGCCGTTCTGAAAGAAAATAACCGGGAATTCGAGCAAATCAGTCCGATTGAGCAGTTGTTCCATTGTCATTTCCGTTTACCGCAAGAAGGGGAAGAGGGAGAGTGGATGTCGCCGATACAGATTTTGGAAATTCTGCATGCAAAAAACAGTGACATAAAGCTGACAGACGGGCATGCAAAGCATTTCGGACGTATCTTGAAGAAGAATAACCTGGAAAGCAGGCATACTCAAAAAGGAGTTGTATATCGAATTGTAAAATCCTGATATTTTACTTTTTGTGGTGATGACCGGAATTTGGTCATCACCACAAAACTGTTATCAACATGCAATAAAACACTATCTCTCAATATATTACCACATAAATGATGAGTGATAACCAAATATCCGTTTTTACCATTGCAGATAAAAACCACCTATCCAATGCAATGCACAATAAAATATAACACATAAAATCCTTCCAGCACAACCGGGCTCTACTTTATAAATATTTGGTTACCTTTGCCACAACAGCAAAAACTACTATCAGAATATCAACTGTAAACTAAAGTAATATTTATGACAAAAAGCTCCTTTCACAAATTGCTATTGGGAAGTGTACTGATGTTACTTCCTTTCACGGTTCAGGCACAGGTCGTTTTAAAGAACTGGACCATCGAAGACCACTCCGGAAAAGTAAAAATCCTTATATCAAGCGATACGCTGGAAATTACCGCACCCGACGGTCTCACACTTTGGTACAACCAACGCCTTACCGGTGATTATGAAATCGGCTATCGTGTGAAGATGCTGATGCAAGGCGGAAAATACGACCGACTTAGCGACCTGAACTGCTTTTGGGGCGCCAATGACCCGGAATACCCCGACAATCTCTTCGCACGCAGCGAATGGCGAAACGGAATTTTCCAACATTATAAAACGCTAAGCCTGTTTTATGTGGGATATGGCGGAAACCACAACTCCACTACCCGCTTCCGCCAGTACTTTGCCAAAGCGGCGGATACCAGTGATGCCATAGCCCGCCCCGTAATCAAAGAGTATACGGACAAGGCGCACTTGCTGATTCCCAATAAATGGTACGACATCAAAATCCGTGTGGAAAAAGGAATCACAACTTACAGTGTCAACGGCGAAGAGTTGTTCCGACTGCCGGTTAAAAAGAATGAGGGAGACGGATATTTCGGACTCCGCTTATTGGAAAACCACACACTATTTACAGGCTTTCAGGTAAAAAGCCTGAAGGGGTAAATGTAAGGCTTCCACCCAAGAAAATACAGAATTAAAACAGTATTCGACAAAAGTAACATACCTTTAAACTACACCCAAACACCTTTCAACAATCCTGCACAGGATATTTCACGAATATCCATATTTTTGCCGGTGAACAAAAATCACTAAATACTTACTGACATGAAAAGAAACTCTCTGTTGCTTGCAACCGCTCTGCTCATAGGCATGACAGGCTGCAAAAACACTCCGGTCCAGAAAGAAGCCTGGATAAGCAACGCACTCGATGCCGCTTCCTATCAGTTGAAATCAACCGCCGAGGAACTCTCCGGAACAAACAAGTTCCCACGTTCCATACATTCCGGCTATGATGTAAACTTTCTCGATGCTCAGTTGCAGCGCGAGGACAAAGCATACATCGACTCTTTACACCCCAACCCCGAAGCCCTGCAATTAGGACAAAAACGTCTTTGCGGCATTGCCGACTGGACCAGCGGGTTCTTCCCCGGAAGCCTTTGGTATGCCTATGAACTGACCGGTGATGAAGAGTTGAAAAAACGCGCCATCGAATATACCAACATCCTGAATCCGATACGTGAGCTGAAAGGTACCCATGACGTGGGCTTCATGATGAATTGCAGCTATGGCAATGCCCTCCGCCTCGCCCCTAACGACACCATTAAAGCCGTACTCGTAGAAACAGCGGATAATCTGTGCGCCCGTTTCAACCCGGAAATCGGTTGTATACGCTCGTGGGACTTCGGTGCGTGGAACTTCCCCGTAATCATTGACAATATGATGAACCTGGACCTGCTGTTCAACGTATATAAGCTGACAGGAGATGAGAAGTATAAGAATGTGGCTGTAAAGCATGCACAAACCACTATGAAAAACCACTTCCGTCCGGACTACACCTCCTATCACGTGGTCAGCTATAACAATGACGGAAGCGTGGAAATCAAACAGACACACCAGGGTAAAAATGCAGAATCGGCCTGGTCGCGCGGCCAAGCGTGGGGAGTATACGGCTACACTTCCTGCTATCGCGAAACCCGGGACACGGCTTTCCTGCAGGAAGCCGTTCACATTGCAGACATGATTATGGAACGTGTAAAGACGGACGACCTGATTCCTTACTGGGATTATGATGCCCCGGCAGGTGAAAAGACTCCGCGTGATGCGTCTGCCGCGGCTGTCACGGCATCTGCCTTCCTGGAGCTCAGCACATTTGTACCCGACGGCAAAAAATATTCCGACTATGCCGAAACAATCCTGAAAAACTTGTCCGGCACGAAATATCTGGCAGCCAAAGGCAGCAATCAAGGTTACGTGCTGATGCATTCCACCGGCTCACTGCCGCATGGCTCTGAAATAGACGTACCGCTGAACTACGCGGATTACTACTATATGGAAGCATTAAAAAGATACATCGATTTGAAAAATAAAGGGTAAAGAATACATTCCGCAAATGTCAAAAATAAAAAGCCTGTTACTGGCAAGTTCAGTATGTATCGCAACTGTCTGTATCAATTTTCCCGCCCACGCAACCGAAAGGCATCTTCTTGAACAGACCGTTTCTTACGAGGAATTGGGCAATGTACTCCGCTACCGGCAAAGCTGGGTGGACTATCCCGCCTATACCGACCGGAAATCCTGGAAAGAGAAAACAGCCCCCGAAATGAGGGAGCTTATCATCAGGAACGGCGAACGCGCCCTGAAACACGAATGGAAACCGGATCTTGCCTCCGACTACCTTGCCTTTAAGCGCACCGGCGAAATCCGCACCGGACGCGCCAACCACAAAGCCCTGCAAGCCTTGACCCTCGCAGAACTGGTAGAGGGACAAGGCAGATTTATGGATGCCATCATAGACGGTGTATGGTTTCTGTGCGAGACATCCTGGATACACTCGGCACATCTCGGCTTTCAGAAAGACCGCTCCGGACTGCCCGACAGGCATGAACCGACCATCGAACTGGTAGTGGCCGACATCGGCGCGCAAATGGCATGGACTTACTATTTCCTGAAAGACGAATTCGACAAGGTAAGCCCGCTGATTAACGAACGGATTATCGAGGAAGTCAACAGAAACCTGATAAACCCCTACTTCGCACGGGATGATTACTGGTGGATGGGATTCGGCGGCCAGCAGGTAAATAACTGGAATCCGTGGATTAACTACAACGTGCTGCAAGCCCTGATGCTGATAGAGAAAGACCCGGAACGTGTACGGCAAGGAGTCTGGAAACTGATGAAATCCACTGATTTCTTTTTCAGCATGTATCACGAGGACGGAGCCTGCGACGAGGGTCCCACCTATTGGAGCGGGGCTTCCGGCTATGCCCTGAAGTTTCTGGATTTGCTGGCTAAAGTAACCGGAAACAAGGTGAGCATATTCAGCTCTCCCCTCTTGCGCAATATGGCGCAATACATTTACCGGGTACACATCGGCGGCAACTATTTTGTAAACTTCGCCGACTCCGCACCCAAAGTAAGTCCAAGCCCGGGTATCCTCTACCGGTACGGAGAACTGACCGGAGACCCCGCCATGATGAAATTCGCCTCATTCATGGCACAGCAAAACCAAAGTTTCAAGGACGGGGTAAACGGATACTTCGCTTCTGCATTGGACGAGCTTTTTATGTACAAAGACATCGTCGGCCATCCGCAAGGCGAACCGCTAACCGGCACTTATTGGTTTAAAGACACCCAAATCTGCGTGGCACGCGACACCGAAGGCAAAAGCGACGGCTTCTTCTTCGCAGCGAAAGGCGGAAACAATCAGGAAAGCCATAACCATAACGATGTGGGGTCGTGCATCCTTTACTACAATGCCCTGCCGGTGCTTATCGATGCAGGCGTAGGTACTTATACCCGACAGACCTTCGGACCGGAACGGTACACGATATGGACCATGCAGTCCGATTATCACAACCTGCCCCTCATCAACGGAACCCCGCAGAAGAACGGCCGGGAGTTTGCCGCACACAGCCAGCAATACAAAGCCACCGCCAAAACCGTATCCTACCAGGTGGACATTGCCCGTGCCTATCCGCAGGAAGCAAATGTAAAAAGCTGGATTCGCAACTATACGCTGCACAGGAAAAAGGATTTCATAATCACCGACAAATGAAAACTTTCGGCATGCAACGAACCGAGTGTATTAAACCTGATGACCTGCTGCGAAGTCGAAATCGACCGCAACAAAAACATTATACTGACAGGAGAGGCAGGTAGGTTCAGAGTGGAATACGATAAAAAGCTCTTATCGCCCGCAACGGATACCGTCGAACTGACCGATCCGAAATTAATCCACTCCTGGAACCGGAAGAAGCTGACGCGCATCCGTTTCACAATTGTGCCGCAACAAATTTCCGGTGAAAGCAAACTAGTGATAAGGAAGGCTCAGTATAAGACCTTGAATGATTGATAATCATTGATTTCATAGTCTCTCCCCTAAGCTCATCCTGACGTAAGGGCATAAAAAAAGGAGTACCGCTGTACTCCAACCTTTGTTAACCTTAAATCTAATACTATGAAAAACACATTGCAAAGATACGGACATTTGCTAAATCTGCAAATTATCCAAGAAAAAAAGTATGTTTTATAACACAGATTAAGAAAAAAGGACGGATATGCAAACGCACACCGTCCTTTTTTTAACATTTATCGTTGCAGATTATTCCTCATCCAACAGGATTTCAAGAATCTGGCAAGCAGCCTTTGCCACCGGAGTACCCGGCCCGAAGATGGCAGCTACGCCGGCCTTATAAAGGAAATCATAGTCCTGTGCGGGAATCACACCGCCTGCAATCACTACGATATCCTCACGGCCCAACTTCTTGAGTTCTTCAATAATCTGCGGAACCAATGTCTTGTGTCCGGCAGCCAATGAAGAAACACCCACTACGTGAACGTCGTTTTCCACCGCTTCGCGGGCAGCTTCGGCAGGAGTCTGGAACAGCGGTCCCATATCTACGTCGAAACCGCAGTCGGCATAACCCGTTGCCACTACTTTGGCACCGCGGTCGTGACCGTCCTGACCCATTTTAGCTACCATGATACGGGGCTGACGTCCCTCTTTCTTCGCAAATTTCTCAGCCAACTCACAAGCTCTGTGGAAGTCGCTGTCGTTCTTACTTTCTGATGAATACACGCCTGAAATAGTTCTGATTACTGCTTTATAACGTCCTACAACTTTTTCGCAAGCATACGAAATCTCGCCCAATGTGGCACGGACACGTGCTGCTTCCACTGCCAGTTCCAGCAGGTTACCTTCCTTCGTCTCCACACATTTGGTGATGGCATCGAGCGCTTTCTGCACGGCAGCCTCATCACGGCCTTCCTTCAATGTCTTCAGGTTCTGGATCTGCTCCTGACGGACAGCCGTATTGTCAATCTCAAGAATATCGATAGGAGCTTCTTTCTCCAGACGATACTTGTTTACACCCACAATGGTCTGCGAACCGCTGTCGATACGTGCCTGCGTGCGTGCGGCAGCCTCTTCGATACGCATCTTGGGGATACCGGTTTCGATGGCCTTCGCCATACCGCCCAGCTTCTCGATTTCCTGAATCAGCTCCCAAGCCTTGTGTGCGAGCTCATTGGTCAGAGACTCTACATAGTAAGAACCGCCCCACGGGTCGACATTCTTGCAGATGTAAGTTTCTTCCTGGATATAAATCTGCGTATTACGTGCGATACGTGCAGAGAAATCGGTTGGCAATGCGATAGCCTCGTCCAAAGCGTTGGTGTGCAAGGACTGGGTATGTCCCAAAGCGGCAGCCATAGCCTCGATACAGGTACGGCCCACGTTGTTGAACGGGTCCTGCTCGGTCAGCGACCAGCCGGAAGTCTGGGAGTGCGTACGCAATGCGAGTGATTTCGGGTTTTTCGGGTTGAACTGTTTCACAATCTTCGCCCACAACATACGTGCGGCACGCATCTTGGCTATCTCCATGAAGTGGTTGGTGCCGATAGCCCAGAAGAATGACAGACGCGGTGCGAATGCGTCGATGTCGATACCTGCGGCAACACCTGCACGAAGATATTCCAGACCGTCGGCCAGGGTGTAAGCCAACTCGATATCCGCTGTGGCGCCGGCTTCCTGCATATGGTAACCGGAGATAGAGATAGAGTTGAACTTAGGCATCTTCTGAGATGTGTATTCAAAGATATCGGAGATAATCTTCATGGAGAATGCAGGCGGATAGATATAGGTGTTACGCACCATGAACTCCTTCAGGATATCGTTCTGGATAGTACCCGCCATTTCTTCCAACTTGGCGCCTTGCTCCAGACCGGCATTGATGTAGAATGCCATGATAGGAAGCACCGCACCGTTCATGGTCATGGACACGGACATCTTGTTCAAGGGAATGCCGTCGAAAAGCACCTTCATGTTTTCCAGTGAACAGATGGACACACCTGCCTTACCGACGTCGCCTACCACACGTTCGTGGTCGGGGTCGTAGCCGCGGTGGGTAGCCAGGTCGAATGCCACGGACAGACCTTTCTGTCCGGAAGCCAGGTTACGGCGATAGAAAGCATTGGACTCCTCGGCAGTAGAGAACCCTGCATACTGGCGGATAGTCCACGGACGCAAGGTGTACATTACAGAGTACGGACCGCGCAGATAAGGCGGGATACCTGCCGCATAGTCGAGGTGTTCCATACCTTCGAGGTCTTCTTTGGTGTAAACAGGCTTCACTTCAATGTGTTCCGGAGTCTTCCAGTCGGCTTTGATGCCGTTAGCCTTTTGCCACTCAGCACCATTGGCGGGCTGGAAAGCGGCATATATATCTAAGTTTTTAAAATCTTTTCTCATCTTACTTCAAAAGTTTAGCGTTGAATTCCTTTAATGTTTCCAGAACGTTGACACGAACATGGATAAAGTTCTCGATACCTGCCGCTTTCAGCTCGTCCATGCAAGCGGGAGCGCCGGCTACGATGAACATGGCGCGGCCGTTCAAGGCCTTGAAAGCGGGAACTGCATATTCCGCATATTCATCATCGCTCGAACAGAGAACCACAATATCGGCTTTAGCCGCCATTGCAGCTTCCACACCTTCCTCTACGGTCGGGAAACCGAGGTTGTCAACAACTTCATATCCGGCACAGGCCAGGAAGTTACAAGAGTATTGGGCACGTGCCTGACGCATAGCCAGGTTGCCGATAGTCAGCATAAATGCTTTGGGACGCTTGCCAGACGCTTCCGTTTCCAGACGCAACGCTTCAAATTCGCTGGCTGCACGGTCGAAGTTCAGTGACGGAACATCCTTTTCGCAAGTGCTGTGTCCGCCGCAGCAGCAAGAGGCTTCCAACGGTTTCTTGTCGCCCGCCTTCTCGTTGAAGTTCGGGAACTGGTTAGTACCCAACAGCACTTCCTTACGCTTGGCAACGGCTGCATGGCGGGCCGTATTGCTCTCGTTCACGGCAGCCTGTATCTTGCCGGATTTTACGGATGCGTAGAAACCGCCGTCTTCTTCCACTGCAAGGAACAGCTCCCAAGCCTGCTTGGCAATAGCCACGGTCAGGTTCTCGATGTAGTAAGAACCGGCAGCCGGGTCGATAACCTTGTCGAAATGCGATTCTTCCTTCAGGAGCAGCTGCTGGTTGCGTGCCAGACGTTCGGAGAATTCATCGGGAACGGCATACGTCTTGTCGAACGGAACGACCGTCATGGAGTCAACGCCTGCAAGAGCGGCACTCATAGCCTCGGTCTGCGTACGCAACAGGTTTACGTGCGCATCGAACAAAGTGAGGTTGAAAGTGGACGTTTCCGCATGTATTCTCATCTTGGCAGCACAGCGGCATTCGTTGTGTTCGCCCTTGTTTTCGCAGTCGCGCAGGCATTCCGGGTTATAGGAAGCCACGATATTGGCCCACAACATACGGGCAGCGCGGAATTTTGCTATTTCAAGGAAATAATTGGAACTGATACCGAAGTTGAACTTAATCTTCTTGGCTACCAAAGCTGCCGGCAGTCCGGCATCGGTCAGCTGGTTCATGTATTCATTACCCCAAGCCAGCGCATAGCCCAATTCCTGATAGATATATGCACCGGCATTGTTCAACGTCAGCGCATTCACGTTCAGGACGCGGTATTTCGGAAGCATGGCGGTAGCTTCAATCAGAGCCTTGGCAGTAGCCACCATATCGCCCTTTTCCTTGCCTTTGGCAAGCATCTTGTTGAAATAATCGTAGTTAATGGAGCCTTGCAACTTCGTGAGGTCATAATCTTTCTTCTGGAAATAACCGACCAGAAGTTGTGCCAATTCCACCACGTGTCCCTGACAGGTGGAGAAATTCAACTCTATGCACTCCGCACAGATGTCTTTCAGCAAAGTTTCGATATACTCCGCACTCAGTTCTTTGGCTTTCACGTGGAAAGAGAGCGAATCGACCCCCTTGTTCAAAATGTCCAACGCCTTGGCATTGGCTGCTTCGGGAGATTCCACCTTTATTTCCTGACGGACGAACCACTCATTATTGTTTTTCTTTGTACCTCTAAGATAAGGGAACTCACCGGGAAGAGCATCCGTGGTCTTTAAACCTTCAAGGTCTTCCATACGATAGAAAGGTTTTACCTTGAATCCCTCATTCGTCCTCCAAACGAGCTTTTTCTCAAAGTCCGCACCCTTTAAGTCTGCGGTTACTTTCTCCATCCACTGTTCCGTAGAAACCGGAGAAAAGTCCGAGAAGAGTTTTTCTTTACTGTCTGCCATAGTTTATTTAAAATTAAAATAGATGAATAGTATTCATTTTGTCATCAAGAGACTTGCAAATATAAGGAAATACTTCAAACAAAAAGGCTTTTTAGGGAAAATTGCACTTACGGATAACACTATGCCCATCCTTATTCCCGGCATCCCTCCATAGATACCTTGCTTTTGCAAAGCTGGTATTACAAAAAGAAAAGAAAACCCTTTGCCAGCTCCCCTTTATTAAGTAATTTTGCGCAAAATTTTAAAAAGCAATAAATAAGGTACTATGAATTGGTTAGAAAGTCTTCTTTGGGACCCGACATCCGTCGCACATATCGTTTGCCTGTACGCATTCGTTATATCCGTGGGGGTGCTGCTGGGCAAGATTAAAGTTTTCGGAGTATCGCTGGGAGTGACGTTTGTCCTCTTTACCGGTATTCTGATGGGACATTTCGGATTTACAGGTGAAATACACATCTTACATTTCATCCGCGAATTTGGTTTGATTTTATTTGTATTCTGCATCGGTCTGCAGGTAGGGCCGTCGTTCTTCTCCTCTTTCAAGAAAGGGGGTATGACGCTGAACATGCTTGCCGTGGGCATTGTGGCACTGAACATAGTGGTCGCACTGGGCATTTATTTCATCGATGGAAATATAGACCTGCCGATGATAGTAGGTATCTTGTACGGTGCCGTAACCAACACTCCCGGTCTGGGTGCGGCTCAGGAAGCGTTGAACCAGCTGAATTATACGGGAGACCCCATCGCATTGGGATATGCCTGCGCCTATCCGCTCGGTGTGGTCGGCATCATCGGCTCTATTATCGCCGTACGTTATATCTGCCGCATCAACCTGAAAAAAGAAGAAGAGGAGCTTAACACGCAAGAAGCGGATATGAAGCACATGCCGCATATGCTGCATCTGGAAGTGCGCAATGAGGCTATCGACGGCAAAAAGCTGATTCAGGTGAAAGATTTTCTGGGACGTTCTTTCGTATGCTCGCGCATCCGTCACGAAGGTCACGTCAGCATTCCGAACCAGGATACGGAATTCCACATCGGCGACCAGTTGTTCATCGTATGTTCCGAGGAAGACGCCGAAGCGGTTACCGCCTTTATCGGAAGGGAAATTCAAGTGGACTGGGAGAAGCAGGACACTCCGATGGTCTCACGCCGTATCCTGGTGACCAAATCGGAAATCAACGGAAAGAAACTTGGAAGCATGCACTTCCGCAGTATGTACGGTGTTAACGTGACACGTATCAACCGTTCGGGTATGGACCTGTTTGCCGATCCCAACCTGGTGCTCCAGGTGGGTGACCGTGTAATGGTTGTGGGGCAACAGGACGCGGTGGAACGTGTGGCCGGTGTACTGGGCAACCAGTTGAAGCGTCTGGATACGCCGAACATCGTTACCATCTTTGTCGGTATCTTCCTCGGTATCCTGTTGGGCAGCCTTCCCATCGCATTCCCGGGCATGCCGACACCGGTGAAATTAGGTCTGGCGGGCGGTCCGCTGGTGGTAGCCATCCTTATCGGACGTTTCGGACATAAGATGCATCTTGTAACGTATACCACCATGAGTGCCAACCTGATGCTGCGCGAAATAGGTATTGTACTTTTCCTTGCCAGCGTAGGCATAGAGGCAGGTGAGCATTTTGTACAGACAGTCGTGGAAGGAAGCGGTCTGGCGTATGTAGGCTACGGTTTCCTGATTACCACCATCCCGTTGCTGATAATCGGTATGATTGCCCGGTTCTATTGCAAGGTCAATTATTTCACGCTGATGGGACTGATTGCCGGCAGTAACACCGACCCACCCGCATTGGCATATTCCAACCAGGCATCGGGCAATGACGCTCCGTCGGTAGGTTACTCTACGGTTTATCCGCTGACGATGTTCCTGCGCATCCTCGCCGGACAGATGATATTGCTGGCAATGATGTAAAATCAGTTCAAGGAGCTTTCAAGCTCTTATCAATAAAATCGGGAAGAATTTTACTATAATCTCCGTTAGGATGGCAGTAAAATTCTTCCCGATTTCATTTGCAATGGTCATAAAGTTTATTCGTACAGTTTCAGTTTCTTCCTTACGAACTCTTCTATATAGCCGACCGTTTCGTCAATGCCCAATACGGACGAATCGACGCAAAGATGATAGGTAGCAGCCGCTCCCCAGGTCTTATAGCTGTAATAGTTATAATATTCGGCACGCCGCTTGTCCGCTTTGTTCATCTTCTCTTCCGCCGCACTCTCCGAAATAGAGTGCAGACGGCATAAACGGGCGATACGATCCTCGCGCGAAGCAGAGATGAAGATGTTGACACAACGCGGGTTATCCCGCAAAATGTAGTCGGCGCAACGCCCTACGAACAAACAGGATTTCTCGGAAGCCAGTTTCCGTATCACATCGCTTTGCACCTTAAACAACGCATCGTTGCTCAAACAGTTGGCAGCCGGCATAGCCCCGTCACTGATAAACGGGAAACGCATTCCGAACAGACCGCCTATAATTCCCTGCGAAGCCTTTTCATCGGCTTTTTCAAAGAATTCACGGCATAATCCGCTTTCTTCGGAAGCAAGGTTAATCAATTCCTTGTCGTAGAAGTCAATACCCAGCCGGGCAGCCAGCTTCTCTCCGATTTCCCGTCCGCCACTGCCTAACTGGCGGCCTATATTTACTATAAATTTATTGTCCATACTTTATTTAATCTATCTGTTTTGCAGATAGCAAATATAGGTATTCTTCCATTAAATATCAAAATAATGAAAACAAATCCATTTCCTGTGTATCAGGACGGTTACTGTTCACAAAGCAACTGCCTGCCTTAAAACAGTCTGCCGCATTCATAATTCAGTTCAGCCGCGATGCCAACCGACGTACCGTACCGTTGACGGAAACTTCGACCTCAACCCCTTTCTCATCATAACCTTTGTTCAGGAATTTTGCTTCAAGTACCGGGTAAGCAGCAACATCCTTCACCGGATAGATAACCGTTATGTAGCGCACAGCCTCCGCATCATCCTTATTGGCATCGAAAGCTACCGAAGTACGGGCTACGCGCTGACGATAGGCAGTGGAACGCCAGCCCTCTTCCGCTCTTAAAGACGCGCTTTTTTCCGGAAAACATTGCAACTTCACATTACTCGGACCCTCATAAGCCGTAGTCACCATATTCTTCTCCGCATCAACGTTTACCGCACCTTCACGGAAATGATAATTCAAATTCACGGTTCCTCTGGCATTGCCTGTGGCTTCGTCCACTATTACAAAATAGGCCTGGTCGACAAAAAAGACGGTACGACGATGTTTCAACCCCTTATAACCGGGATTTTCCGTTACCAGTATCTGCTCCTTACCTTCCGGCTGCCACAATCCGGTTACGGACTGCGTGGTTTCAAGGTTGCGTCCGTCCAAAGTCAGGGTGTTATGTACACGTGTCTGGCGGAACCAGTTGCGCAGTTTCATCACTTCGGCACTTCCGGCATAGACGTATGCACCGGTATCGGGAAACAGATTCTTGCCGTTGAACCAGAGTTCGAAAGTACCGTTATCCGGCTGACAATGCCACTCTCCTTTAGGTCCGGCTTTAACTACCATGACCGTTGCATCCTGCTTCCAACCGTTTCTGAAAGTAAAGAAACCGGATGTCAATGCCCCGTGGGAAAGATAAGGGAAAGGAGCGCCTTCACGCCCTTCTGTCGCATAATAACGTATCCAATCGCAGTCGGGGAACAATGCAAGCCAATCGCGGTAGTTGGCAAGTTCTGCCTGATAATCGCCCAACTTGGCATCACTGAAACAAGGGTTGGTGTAGTCGGGAAAACAAATGTTGGCATAGAAAGCAATCATATTCTTGACCGTATCCAGGTATTCCGACGGAAACTCATTGCGGAAACCGTTACAATCTGCCATGCGCAAGGCCTTGCAGAATATGTTGATTGCCGCCAAGTGATAATGGGGATCCAGCTCGTACTGTCCGCCGTCATTGTATACCTGCTTCTTGATTTCACGATTCAGGATATTGATTCCGCTTTCTCTCCAAATGGCGGCATCTTTCAGTTCCGGAAAGAAAACACCGGCATAAACCATACGTTGGGCTTCAAACAGCAGGTGGTTACCTTCTGCAGAATAATTTTTCAGGAGATGTGCGCCATGGCGGTGATAATTGACGATAAACTCGGTCAGGAACTCCGGAGTAAACGCCGATGCGGAGCAAAACAAAAGAAACTGGCAGGTCTGGTCCTGCAAACGGTTGCTGACTTCCAGTTGCCGCCATGCAAAATATACATTGTCGGCATCTTCCTTTACCTCACCGGCACTGACAAGTTCGAACTCTTCCTGCTTCATGTTCACCAGCGGGTTTTTCTGAACCCAATCCATATACTGATGTACCCACTCCTTTGCATATTTCTCATCTCCGGAGATACGGTATGCCTTACCCATAGGCGTAAACCACTTATGACGATGAAGCTGCCAACGCAACTCATTGTCTTTTACCGGCCAGTACTCCCAGTTGATATCTTTGCCGTAGTTGTAGGAAGGCTGATAGCCTTTATGTACAAAGAAGGTATGCTCCAAAGCATCATCCGCCCATTTCTGTTCTTCCTTGGATATGGTGAGGTTTTTCAAGTCTATATCCGGATGTGTAATACCGGTACGGCTACGGTAATAATTCAACAGTTCCTGTGCCGCCGCCTCCCACTTCTGCCGGGAACATGCCGCTTTTACTTTCTCCAAACCCGGATAATCCAAATTTATCAGTTCAAAAGCCTCCTGTCTTAGTTGTTGTGCGTCTGCAACAACAGCAAGCATAAGCAAGAAAATGCTAAAAATGTATCTTATTGTCTTCATGATATGGTAATAATGAATTTAAATAACGTGAGTTCGAAATAAAATCAAAAAATAGCAAGTTGTCCGTCATTGACAAAATTTACGTCAATGGCGGGCTTCTTTTCAAAAAAG
This sequence comes from Bacteroides sp. NSJ-48, assembly GCF_014287405.1. Lineage (NCBI taxonomy): Bacteria > Pseudomonadati > Bacteroidota > Bacteroidia > Bacteroidales > Bacteroidaceae > Bacteroides > Bacteroides sp. NSJ-48. The sequence goes on from NZ_JACOOD010000010.1 coordinate 119,442, forward strand.
CAGTATGCCGCGATAGCCGACAAGGAGTTGG